>DASVOW010001119.1:0-9038 GCA_036383155.1 Ktedonobacterales bacterium | reverse complement strand
AGCACGGCTCCAATTGGATGCTGGAGCGCTGGGCCGTCCGCGAGCATGGCATCACCCTCCTCGGTCTCGACCCCAAAACGCTCATCGACCCTGTTACGCCCGATGACATCCGCACCGCCGTGCGTCACCGCCTGCCCGACTGGGCCGCATGGGCCAACCAGCCCAATAATCCCGAGTGGCATTCATCACGCGGACACAAAGCTTACGTCGTCGAGACGATGTGCCGCGCCCTCTGCACCCTCTCCACCGGCGAGCTACCCAGCAAGCCGCAAGCCGTCGCCTGGGCGCTCGCCCACCTCCCCGAACCCTGGCGCGCCACCGTCGAGCGTTCGCGCACATGGCAAAATGACAAGACCAGCGACTCCACCATCGCACCGGAGGTGTGGGCCTTCGTACTCTGGGCCACCACACACTCCCGCGAAGTCGTCGAAAAAGGACGCTAGCCATGCCACACCAAGTCTCGTCCGGCGATCTGCGCATCTCCTGGTCGCCCATCCACAATCCCGCCTGGGACGACACTCCCGAAGCCTACGTCGAGCACGGCCTCGTCGCCTGGGGACGCAGCCGACGCCTCGCCCGCTGCGAAGACCCACGCCGACACGTCAAAGCCTACATCGGCATCCAGCACGACGATCCCACTCGCTGGCACCTCGCGGGCGAGTCGCGCACCCGCTACTTCCTCTCCCTCTTCCTCGCCGGTCGCACCCTCTCCCTGCGCACCTACCCCACGATCGCCGCTGCCCTTGCCGCCCTCGACTCCTTCCACTCCAGCCTCGCCGGCTCTACGAGCCCCTAACAAGACCGTCGGCGGGTGGCGCTTGCTGTCAGATCAGCGCACCCACCGAGCATCCGGCCTCACCTTGACGTTCTCTGTCTACCAGGGAAGAATGCCGTTCTCGTCTTGATACGTGCCCGTCGGGCCATCGATGGCGAGGGTGGCGAGTCGCACCAATGATGGATGCGGCTTGCTCGACGGTTCTGTGCCCACGATGGTCGTTGAAATCGGTCGCAGTAAAGCCCGGATCGGCGGCGTTGACCTTGATCCCCGCCGTCTGGACCTCCAGCTACGTCGCCCTTTCGGTTGCCGGCCTATACAAGCCCATCTGGGAATACGACTCCTCGACTCTGCTCAAAGACCTCAGCGCTCATCTCGCCTACGGTCTCACCGCCGCCACCTTCGCCTTCCTCGCCCGCGTGTCATACCGCTTTCGGCTACGTCACTGGCGTACCCACAAGGCTGGCCCCGCCACCCTGTCACGCTCCACGATAACGCAGGCGTCCTCGCCGGCCCCGCCCACCCTGTACGCCAGCCTTCGCCCCAGAGGCACCTTCTTGCTCTCCTCCCCTTCGCAGAGGGGAGGAGCTGGGGATGAGGACCCCATCCTCGTCTGCGCAATCTGTTCCTGCCCCTGGACCTCTCAAAGCTCGGGACCCACCACCTGATACATCCCATCCGCCAGTAACGGTGCACCACAGTGTGAGCAATGGACCGCCGTTGCGTAGCTCGTTCCCCCACACCGTCCGCAGATCTTGAGCGCGGAACGCTCCGGCTCCTGTGCCTTCCCGCAGTGCGGACAATGCGGCCCCGTAAATTTCTCGACACGCCCGCAGTGAATACAGAGCTCCTCTGTGTACGCCGGTGCGATCCCCGCCTGCGCCTCCAACACCGCGATCCGCACCGCCTGCTCCGCCCGCTTGCGCTCGTGCCCCGCCTGGAGTCCGGTTACGACGTAGCCGGCAAACGTCGCCGGAAACAGCAGCATCTGGAGCGCGAGCACCCCGAAGAACAACAGATTCGACTCTGCCACCATGCTCATAAACGTGAGCCGCCGATGCCACGTAAACAGGTTGGTGGCATCACTCCAGGCGGCAATAATGAACACCAGCGCATCCAGCAGCCAGATAGCATGCGCAAACCAGCCGCCCGCTGCGCATGCGACGAACGCCGTCGCCAGGACGACCAGCTCGATCTGCTTCGCCCGCTGCGCTCTCTGTGCTCGCTCTTGCGTCGTCATCTCCGCCGCTCCCCGTCGCGAGCCGCCTCGCCCATTCACCGGCGCCCGCCCTATCATCCCCTGTAGATTCGAATGCTCCTGGTATCGGTCGAATGCTCCTGGTATCGGTAGCCTTCAGCCGGCCCCCGCGCGTGCGCTGGCGCGTCAGCGCCGCGACTCCCAGTACGTCGTATACACCAGTCCTTCGCACGGGCGCCTGCCGCGCCTCAATCGCCACCACCCACACCGTAACCTATGCCGTCCGCTCCGTCAACCTCGCACCCGCCACTGGACAGTATCGTTCAATACTCCGTCGTGTCCGAGTCCCCGTAGGCGGACTTCGCGGCTGCAGGCCACCTAGTCGGTGGTTGGTCAAATTCGGCAGGAGGACGCTAGAATTCAGCGATGGAGCCATCTGGTTGTTTCTTGCCGAATCCACGCTATTTCGGGCCTAGCGTCCCGACCTGACCAACCACCGTTAGTGCTCCTGTGGAATAAGCGTTCGCCACACCGCGTGCCAGCCACCGTCCCCCCGCATCAACACAAAGACATCATGCCCCGCATCGTGGTACGTCTCCCCGTCCATCTCATACTCGATCGCGTAGCGGTAGCTCGCGATAGCCGTATCGCCCCGCACATCCACCGTCACCTCACCCTCATCGTACTGCCGTATCGCCGCGTGGCTCGCAAACTCCCGATAACTCTCGACGCACGCCTCCCGCCCGACCACCTGCTCTTCAAATCCCGGCTGCACGATCACCATTCCCTCGTCGAGATACTCCGCCATCTCCCCCGCATTCCCGTGCACCCACGCCGCGTTGATTGCCCCTACAATCCCCGCTATCTCCTCCCGCGTCCGCCGCTCGGCCTCGTCGCCCTGCTCGTCTGCGCGCGCTGTCGCCATAGACACGTCCCTTCCGCCATATCCTCATCTACCCCAGATGACAACCTGCCTGACCTCACCGCCTATAGCATACCAGCTGCCCCGCCCTGGCGTGTAGCGATGTGCCCAATGCGCGGGAGTGCCACCTCCACATAGTCGCGCGTCCGCAAGACCATCGAGCGATCCAGCCGCGCCGCATTGAAGTACATCTCCTCGTTCTCCAGCAGCGACGGATCGACGACCAGCTCCAGCTCCTCGTTGAACGAGAACGGCAGGATCGTCCCCGCAACGCTGCCCGCGAGCCGCTCGGCGATATCCGTCGAGGCAAATGCGACATACGTGCCTCCGAGCAGTTGCTTCACAGCCTGCAGATCCACTCTCGCATCGCCTGGAACGACCGCCAGGATATAGCGTGTGGTCTTCTTCCCAATCTTCATCATCAGCACGATGCATTTCGCCGCCTGCGACAGCGCATTCCCACGCATCGGGCTCACAATCTCCGTTCGCCCCTCCGGCGCATGGTCGATCAGGCGGTACTGCACCCCATGCTCGTCGAGAAAGGCCACGAGACGCGCATACATATCTCCCTGATCCAGAGGATCCATCTGCTCTATACTCTCCGTCTACGCGATAATCTGCTGCACATCAGCGTTGCTACCGCATACCACCACACAGACCCGCTCACCAGACTCGGGCCGGTATGCCCCACTCAGGAGTGCCGCCGCCGCGGTAGCTCCTCCGGGCTCCGCGATGAGCCGTAGATCGTTCCATAGTCTGCGCTGTGCCGCCCGAATATCCTCATCGCCGACCAACACCACGCGCTCGACAAAGCGCTGCGCCACGTCGAAAGCTCGCGTTCCCACGCGCGTCGCCCCGAGCGAATCGACCGCCACACCACCTACCGCGACATCCTGCGGCGCGCCCGCTTTCAGCGCCGCCGTCAGTGTCGGCGCCGATTCCGGTTCCACGCCGATGACACGCACATCCCCTTCAAACCATCCGGCGATTCCCGCGATCAGACCGCCTCCTCCCACCGCCACCAGCACAGTATCCAGCTCAGGCGCCTGTCGCGCGAGCTCGTATCCGACAGTTCCCTGCCCTGCCAGCACCTCCGGCTGATCGTACGCATGGACGACCAGCGCGCCTGTCTCTGCCGCCCGCGCCTGGCTTGCCACCAGTGCCTCGCCATAGTTGGCGCCCACCTGCGTCACCTCCGCGCCATAGCTATGCAGACGCTCCACTTTCACCGGAGGGCAGGCTTCCGGCACAAAGATCTCCGCCCGGTACCCCAGCTGCCGCGCGGCATACGCCACAGCCAGCCCATGATTGCCGCCGGACGCCGCAATCACTCCCGCCTCCGGCACCTCATTGCTCAGGATCCGGTTGAATGCCCCCCGCACCTTAAACGATCCGGAATGCTGCAGCAGTTCGAGCTTGAGCACGACCTGCGCCTCACTGCCCCAGGCTCCCGTCTCCATGTGGAGGATCGGCGTCGTACGCACATGGCTCGCTATTCGTTTGCTAGCAGCTTCGATCTCAGCACGCATATGCTCTCACCACTTCTTTTGGCGTTCAATTCGTAGCGTTTGTTAGTATGCAATGCGCGTCAACACGCACGTGTTCTCCACGAAAAATCACCCGCAAAGGGCTACTCTGGCTGTACCTCGACGATAAGCTCAAGCTCCACAGGCACACCCGAAGGAAGCTCCGCCACGCCAATAGCTGCGCGAGCGTGCTTGCCAGCCTCGCCAAAGATCTCCTCCAGCAGCTCCGATGCCCCATTCACCACCTGCGGCTGGCTGGTGAATCCCTCCGCCGAGGCGACCCACCCATTCAACTTTACGATCCGCCGGACCGCATCCAACGAGCCCGTCACGCTTCGCATCGCCGCCAGTGCATTCAGCAGCGCCACTCGTGCCGCTTCTTGCCCCTGCTCAACCGAGATCTCGCGGCCAAGCTTGCCTGTCATGGCAAGCGCTCCCGCCACCGTAGGAATCTGCCCCGAGACATAAATCAAATTGCCTGTCCTGACTGCCGGAACGAATTTGGCAACGGGTACGGGCGTCTCCGGCAGCGTCAGCCCCAGTTCGCGCAGGCGCGTCTCAAATGTCATGCGGGTCACTCCCTCTCAGGTTCTATCTCAGCTTCTCTCAGCTGATCTTGGCAAGAAACAAACGTCGCACTAAAATTCTGCTACACAGGTGCCACCCTCTGCCAGTGGCAGAAAAGACAGTGAGCGTCAAAAAACTGCCATGCACACCGTCGCGACGATTGTATATGACGCCGTAAATCCGTTCGAGCTTGCGGTCGCAACAGAAGTGTTTGGCTTCGAGCGACCGGAGTTTGGCGTTCCTTGGTATCGCTTCCTGATCTGCGCGGCGGAGTCCCGGCCCATTCGCACGTCGGTCGATATGCTGCTCAGCGCTCCCTATTCCCTGGATCACGTCTCTCAGGCAGACACGGTGATAGTCCCCAGCTCGCGTCCCGGCGTCGTCCCCGTTCCAGATGCCATGCTCGACGCCCTGCGTCAGGCTCACCAGCGTGGCGCCCGCATCATCGCCTTCTGCACCGGCGCGTTTGTCCTCGCTGCCGCCGGACTTCTCGACGGTCGCTGCGTCACCACACATTGGGCCTGGGCTGCCGAGTTGGCCGCGCGCTATCCCCGCGTGCAGGTCGATCCACGCAAGCTCTACAGCGAAGATGGCCGCATCTTCACCTCTGCCGGAACGGCTGCCGCGATCGACCTTTCGCTCCACATCGTTCGCCAGGACTACGGCGCCGAGATCGCGGCGGCGGTAGCCCGGCGCATGGTCGTTCCACTGCACCGTGATGGCGGCCAGGCGCAATACATCGAGACGCCGCTGCCGCCCCCGCCCGATGCCGGCGAATCGTTTGGCGAGACACTCGCCTGGGTTGCCGCTCACCTCGACAAAACGCTCACCGTGGAGCAAATGGCGGCGCGTGCCATCATGAGTCCGCGCACCTTCGCCCGCCGCTTCCGTGCCGCGCTCGGCACAACACCTCATCACTGGCTCCTCCAGCAACGCATCGTGCTGGCGCAGCGCCTCTTGGAGACGACGGACGAACCCGTCGAGCGCATCGCCACGCGCTGCGGCTTCACCTCCTCAGCCACACTCCGCCTGCACTTTCAGCGCCTGCTGCACATCTCACCGCAAACCTATCGCCACGCCTTCCACCAAGCAAAAACCTTGACAAAATGAAACTAATGTTCTATAATGGATCGGGGAAGTGCGCCTTGTTTGCAGTTGCACCGCCGCATCTTCGGCAATCGCGGTCTGGCTGGATCGTGACAGATGTGAGAGCGAGACGAGGATGCGACGGCGGTAGCGAAAGGAGTCGTGGCCATGACGGCAATGGCAACACACCACATGCAGCGTATCGATCCTGGGCGTCCAGTCACGTTTATTTCACGTGATCCACACTCCGACGTGCGATTGCCGTCAGGAACGCAGTGGCCCTTAAATGTCCCGGCCACATCGCTCACTCTGCGCACGCACAAAACTGAAAAAGCGGCAAAAACGGCAATAAGCTCAGCTATACAGACCATCACAGCGTCAGCACATCTCAAATCAGCGGCAAGAACGGCAACGCTTCCGGCAATATCGGCGGCAACGCCCTCTGCTCATTCATCGGCACCAAAAGCGCCAAATATTCCGGCCTCGTTGCCATCGCGACATGTCGCACACACGAGATTGCGGCAAGAACGGCAACATTCCGGCAAAAAATCGGCAACGCTTCCGGCAATATCCTCTGCACGAGACCACGCTCCAGCACCTGCTGTGACTTTGCTCTATCTCAACCCGCGGAGGTGGATTTTGCGGCACGAAGTGTCTCCATGCACGGTTTCAACCGCCGTCCGCCCGCCCTGGCAATATCTCCGGCAACTATTCCGGCAACATCTCCGGCAAGCGGCAATATCGCCGACCCGCCACAATACCGCAATATTCCTGGCACCAGCTCTTCCGGCAATATCCTCGACAAAAAACCGGCAACGATTCCGGCAACGATTCCGGCAACACCTCCGGCGCGCCGCCCGCTTCGCACGAGTCAAAAACGAGAAAATCCGCATCTTCGACTCGTGCCGAGGTGGGAGCAACAAATGCCGTCGCCTGGCACAGGAGATCCCATCACGTGTTAGAATTACACTAAGTGTGTCTATAGCACACAGACCTGACATACGTCCGTACAAGCACATCCGGTACAGTGTTCACAAGGGCAGGCGACGAGTCATGGCAAAGCACAGCAACACGACGAATTCCGACATGAGGACCGGCGTGCGTACCCTGCGCCTGGCCCTCGCGCAGATCAACGTCACCGTCGGCGACCTCGCCGGCAACGTCGAGCGCATCCTGCGCGACATGCGCCGCGCCGCCGAGGCGGGCGCGCAGATCGTCGCGTTCCCGGAGCTTGCCATCACCGGCTACCCTCCCGAAGACCTGCTGCTCAAGCCCAACTTCATCGCCGATAACCTGCGCGCCCTCGACCACCTCGCAAACGCCACGCGCGACTTTCCCGGCCTCACCGTCGTCGTCGGCTTCGTCGACCGCGATGTAGACATCTACAACGCTGCCGCCGTCCTCGCCGAAGGACGCATCACCGGCATCTATCACAAGCACTACCTGCCCAACTACGGCGTCTTCGACGAAGACCGCTACTTCAGCGTTGGCGACCAGGCTCCCACCTTCGTCATCCAGGGAACAACCATTGGCGTCAACGTCTGCGAAGACATCTGGTATCCCGGTGGTCCCCCTGCGCTCCAGGCTGCCGCCGGAGCTGAGCTGCTGCTCAACATCAGCTCCTCCCCCTTCAATGTCGGCAAGCAAGACTCCCGCGAGCGCATGCTGGCGACACGCGCCTCCGATTCCGCCTCCATGGTTGCCTACGTCAATCTCGTCGGCGGACAGGATGAGCTCGTCTTCGACGGCACCAGCGTCATCTTCGACGAGCAAGGCGAGCTAGTCGCCCGCGCCCGCGCCTTCGAGGAAGACCTGCTCATCGCTGATCTCAACGTAGACGAAGTCTTCCGCACCCGCCTGCATGACCCACGTCGCCGCAAAGAGCGCCGCGCCGCCGCCGAAGACGGACAGCCTCGCATCGTCGTCTCCGCCCTTCCCGAACGTGCCGAGCTGCACGACGGCGCACACCTGCCCGCGGCGTCGCAGCCCCGCCTTGGGCCGACGGGACGTATCGATTCGCTGCCCAGTCGCACCGAGGAAGCCTATCGCGCCCTCGTGCTCGGCGTGCGTGACTACGTGCGCAAGAACGGCTTCCGCGATGCCGTGGTAGGTCTCTCCGGCGGCATCGACTCCGCTCTCACCGCCACCATCGCCGTCGATGCCCTTGGCAAAGAACACGTCTGGGGCGTCTCCATGCCCTCGCGCTACTCCTCTGAGGGCAGCCGCGACGATGCCCGCGACCTCGCGCAACAGCTCGGCATCCGCTACATCACGCTGCCCATCGAAGACGTCTTCTCAGCCGCCCTTAACACCCTGCGTGGCGTCTTCGAGAGCGGCGAGCCGTCCACCTCCACGCTGGCGGAGGAAAACCTGCAAGCCCGCATCCGGGGCAATCTGCTGATGGCGCTCTCCAATCGCTTCGGCTCCATCGTGCTCACCACCGGCAACAAATCCGAGATGGCCGTCGGCTACGCCACGCTCTATGGCGACATGGCCGGCGGCTTTGCCGTCCTCAAAGATGTCTTCAAGACTCTCGTCTACGACCTCGCTCGCTGGCGCAACGAACAGGCGCTCGCTGAGACCGGCCACGTCCTGATTCCGCAAAACACCATCGACAAGCCGCCCTCCGCCGAGCTGCGCCCCGACCAGAAAGACACCGATAGTTTGCCTCCTTACGAGGTATTGGATCCGATCCTGCGAGCGTATGTCGAGGAAGATTGGGCCTTTGAAGAAATCGTCGGACTGGGCTTCGCGCCGGAGACGGTGCGCAAAGTGATCAGCCTTGTAGATAAAAGTGAATACAAACGGCGTCAGGCGCCTCCAGGCATCAAGATCACCGCGCGCGCCTTCGGGCGTGACCGCCGCCTGCCGCTTACCAGCGCCTATCGCGGCCAGCCGGCGCCATATTCCGCCGCGCGCGAGCGCGAAGCACACGAGGCGGCTGCCAATGCGCCCGTCAGGTCG
>DASVOW010001118.1:0-2356 GCA_036383155.1 Ktedonobacterales bacterium | reverse complement strand
GGTGGGATATTTCGGGAAGAGCTTGGCGGTCACGGCGTTGACGCGCTCGTCGGTGCATTGGGCGGCGAGGATGGTGGCGACGAGCAATTCGAACGGCGAGGTGAAGTTGAGGGCGCACTTGGCGTCGGGGTAGTCTTTGCGCAGTCGCGCGACGATCTCGGCTGCGCGCTGGCGCTCTGCGTCGGACGCGGTGGATTGGACCTGGGGCACGATGCTCTCCTTTTCGGGTCTGACGCACGGTATGATATCAGGCTGGCGGGTGTCTGGGCTGCTGCTACGGTGACGGCGGAGTGGATCGAGCGCGAGCGAATGAACGCCGTCTATGCCAAACTATCGCACGCGGGGATGCTCGTTCGCCTTGCGGTGGCCCATCTGGCTGTGTTTTTTTGGAGGGAATGCGGGCGGTGAGGGCGGGTGGTTGAAACCGCGCCTGAAGGCGGCTACCGCGGCAAATTCCGCCTACGCAGACTGGGATCGGGCTGCAATATGTTACCAGTGATATTGGCGGAATCGTTGCCGGTTTCGCCGGTGCCGGATGCCTCCACCCGGCCTGCGGCCACCCCTCCTCTGTGTGCAGGAGAGGGGGCGTGTGGCGAGCGAGGTGGCGGTAGTGGGTGTTGTCGATAGTGTTGCTGGAAGTGTTGCCGCGTCTGATATTATCGTTGTGGAACCTGTTTGCTATTTCGAGCTTTGGATGTCGTTGCACGATCAGTCGGGGAATGATGAAGAGGAAGGCGCCATTGTGTACACTGTGTAAAGCACGACTTACCGGGCGGCAGAAATCCTTCCCGCGGGGACGCATTCTGCCGCTAATGGCGCTTGTGCTGGTGGTGGCGTGTTGTAGTCTCATAAGCGGCTGTGATGAGGTGTATAGGCTGCCGACGATAGCTGATCTGCACATTCCGGGCGTGGTGAAGATTCCTGCGCTCACGCGTCTGGCGGAGCAGAATCACTACACCGACTCAGCCATCGTTACCTATCTTCCACCAGATACTTTCTCATCAGCAGTCGGGAGCAGCGCGCGGGAGCCTCACATCCTCGTCAATCTGGGGTACTTGTATGACAGCACGCTGGACGGCGCGCACACCCAGAGGCTCGCGTCGTCTGCAGACTGCTTTCGACGTGTCGCGGTGAGACCGGCGGGTGATTTGGCGGCGTGCCGTGGGCGGGACGGAATCCAGCTGTTCCCATTGTTTGGCTCACAGGCTGATATGCCCCGGCTGCTCTTATCCCAACCCAGGGACGCGAATGGCTACTTGCAGGGCACCTTTGATGGGGCTTCATGGACGCCGGATGGCACACACCTCGCCGTTGTCTATGACACGTGTACTATCGGCGTCTACACACTCACTCCCACGTATGACGCGGTCCATCTCACGGCGACGTTGACGTTTGATACGCTGAGTACGTGCGACATCTCCAACCCGGTGTGGTCACCCGATGGGAAGTGGCTGGCATTCACCAAACGGGTGCCACCCTCACTGCGATTGTATCTGCTTCCCCTCTCTGGACCTCTGGCCCACCTCTTCAGGCATGAGGCAGCGCCAGTCACTATCGCAGTGACGGACGCGATGCTGGTGGATCGGGGTACAAAAGGTGACATTGCACCACCGTCCTGGTCACGTGATGCGACACATCTCACCTTCGTGGGCGAGGACGAAACCAGCATGGTGACGATGGATGTCACCACCGGGCAGCGCACAACGCTGGTGAAGCAACAGGCAGCATCAATGTGTGACCTATCGGAGACGCCTGACGGACGCCATGTCGTCTTTGGACTCTGCCGCAGTGCCAGTGAGCCTGAAGCTATCGTGCCTCCTGAGCAGTTTTACGTCTATACGCCGCCGAGCGAGCACGCGTGATTCGCGTAAGTAGCTGAATAGAAAAGGCTGGGCGGATCACAGTTTGGTCTTAGGTTTGTGAGGTGTATTGTGCATGCGCACAGGCGAGCGCTAGTGGGGTGTTGCACCCATTGGCATACGTGGGGCGCGATGCTTAGCCGTCCTCATCTTCTTTAGCCAGGGCCTCGAAGAGGTGCTGGAGCTCGTGTTCAGCGGCGAGCAATTGGTGTGCGTCTGCTTCCGAGACGATGCCGAGAATGAGGCGCGCCTGGGTGAGCACGTAGTCGCCCACGTGCATCTCTGGATAGGCAAAGGCGTTGAGTGTCGTGGCGCCCTCCATTGATTCAACCTCCGCCATCTCTTGCTGCATATGTGGCACTCGATCTATCACCGTTTGACTCATAACGTCACCTCGCTACGCTGAGTGTGAGCGAATCGCGATATGTGCAATTGGACACTGCAGACCTAGTACAAGGGCCCTGTCCTCTGGAGGCGACGGTGACCGTGCAGTGTAT
>DASVOW010001117.1:0-2703 GCA_036383155.1 Ktedonobacterales bacterium | reverse complement strand
GATCAGCAATACGAAAGGCACAACGCATGCGAGGTAAAGGTGTTACCTACGATACCGGCTTCTTCAACGGCGGTGTCAGCACACACGAACCCTTCGACTCCAAAGTTGTGAAGCGCGAAATGCGCATTATCCACGACGATCTGCGCTGTAACGCAGTGCGCATCACCGGAGGCAATGCGGATCGGCTCGAAGTCGCCGCCACCCACGCCGTCACTGCTGGCCTGGAAGTCTGGTTCTCGCCATTCACCTGCGACCTGACCACCGACGAGCTGCTCGACTTCCTCGCCGACTGTGCCGAGCGTGCTGAACGATTGCGCATACAAGATGCTGAGGTTGTCTTCGTCTCCGGCGCTGAGCTCAGCCTCTTCACTGCGGGGTTCCTACCCGGCGATACGCTCAACGACCGGCTTGCTCTGTTGGCGACGCCACAGCGTCTGCGCGAGGAGCTGCCAAAGGTCCCTGCTCGCATCAACACGTTCCTCAGCAACGCTGCCGCTGTCGTCCGTGAGCGGTTCGGCGGAAAGATAAGCTATGCCTCCATACCCTTCGAGGGTGTCGACTGGACGCCGTTCGACTTCGTCGCCGTAGACAACTACAGGTCTCGCGCGATCGCCGGGCAGTACCGTACTGGTATCCACGCCCTTGTCGCCCAAGGAAAGGCGCAAGGAAAGCCGGTTGCAATTACTGAATTTGGTTGCGCCACCTACCTGGGGGCAGCCGACAAAGGCGCCAGCGCAGCCATGATTGTCGTCTACGATGACACCACGCCAATCGGGTTGGATGGCCATTACACTCGTGACGAGGCAGAGCAGGCCACGTATCTACGAGAACTGCTGGATATCTTCACTGCCGAAGGCGTTGACACCGTGTTTGCCAACACCTTCGTGTCGTACCATCTGCCTCACCGCAGTGATCCCCGGAAGGACCTGGATATGGCCAGTTACGGCATTGTCACGGTCCTCGAAGACCAGCTCGGCCACGCCTACCCCGACATGGCGTGGGAACCCAAGGTTGCGTTCACCGCTCTCGCCGACTATTACCGTGACTGACGATTCCAATCAGCGTTCCCGAAGAGACGTGGAGATAGACGGCTCACCTGCCAAAAAAGCGTTGGGTGAAGGTGGCGATGAAGCTGATCTCGATCACCAGTCCGACGATGGCCTCGACGGCCGTCAGCACGGTCACAGGGTCGCCGGGCGCAACGGTGCTGGGGAGAAAGCCGCGCCCGTGGAACGAGTTGATGCTGAGTGAGAGCGCATCGATGACGGTGAGCGGCGTATGAATATCCTGGCCAATGACGTAGTATAGGACCGCAAAGACGACCAGTGAGAGCACATAGGCGACGAAGCTGCGCCCAGGCCGGTAGCCGTAGCCCGCCAGGATATCGAGAAAGTACGAGAAGATATAGGCACTGAGGGTACGCACGCGCTGCCACGGCGTGACGCTTGCCCCGGACTTCACAGTCAGTCTCATCTCGGTGCGCCAGAGTGCCTGGATCAACAGCACATCGCGATGCAGCACTTGCGCGCGATAGGCAAAGCGGTCCGCTTCCTCATTGAGCCCCTGGTCGCGCAGCTCGACGGCCATCTGGCGATTGGCACGCAGGGCGGTGCGAAACTCTGAGAGCCGGGTCTCCTGATCTTTGCGCTGCCCGCCACCGGCGCCGTCCGGCATGTCTTGTCTGGCTTCGCGCTCGTCTCCTAACTGCTTCACCGGCGTCCAATCGACGACGGCAAGATTGACGCCGCCCCAACGCAGATCCGCCACGGAGACGCTGCCATAAATGGGGTCGCCAAGCACGGCATCGTCGAGCACCGTCGCGGGATCGCAGAACATGCCGCCGATGTTGGCTCCCGGCAGCGTCTCGGGGAAGTCGGGGCGCCAGCGCCTCACACGCTCAAGGACATTGTGAGACATGCGTTTGCCTGCCATCTGAGCATTGCTGAGCCGTGCGCCCTCCAGATGCGCACCGAACAGCTCAGCCCCCGCAAGTGACACGTTGCCCAGCTCGGCAAATTCCAGGTGCGCGCCATTGAGGACTGCACCGTCCAGCGCGGCCCCCAGGAGCGCCGCTCGCTCCAATGAGGCGTTTGCCAGAGATGCGCCCTCCAGATGAGCGAACCGCAGATTGGCGCGCTCCAGATAGGCGTCACGCAGCCGCGCCTCCTCCAGATGGGCGCCTTCGAGGATTGCGCCTTCTACGTGAGCGCCACTGACATCGGCTCCCTCCAGGTGCAGGGCAGCCGCCTCCACCTGCCGCGCCTGAGCGTTGCGCCACTCATCCTCGGTCAGGCCGCCACGCAGCCGTGCCAGGGGGAGTCCCGTCAGATCGACCCCGGAAAGGCTCGCGCCGCGCAGGTCTAATCCCTCGCGCTGGGCGTGGCGCTCATCCGACCAGTCCACCGGCCCGCGCATCCCGCCACTCTCGTGCGTTGCCAGCAGCCATTCCACGTCAGCACGGGTCAATCGCACATCCTTGAACGGATACACGCTCTTCTTACTATTTGCGGTGATGGCTCGTTGCGTGCTGAGATAAGCCTGGCGCCGCTCGTCGATCTCCGGTTGCGTGCGCCATGCCGATCCGCGCGCCGCCCAATACGCGGGCCAGGCGTCGTCTCCGGCGTCGACGGCGAGGTGTTGGAGAGTGGTGAGTGGGCGGTGCACATCATCGCTCATGGGCGCTCCTTCAGCGTTCGCTTGGGC
>DASVOW010001116.1:0-8261 GCA_036383155.1 Ktedonobacterales bacterium | reverse complement strand
CATGACACGGCCAAAGAGGACTACCCTATGCCCGCTCGGGGGCGTGGGCGTGAGCGGCAAATGGATGTTTTGGATTTGGTATCACTTGCTCAGCGGAACAAAACGCTTCGGTGAGCTCCAGCGACTCATACCAGATGCCAGCCGTCAAATGCTCACGATGCAATTGCGAGAGCTAGAGCAAGTGGGAGTGCTTCATCGCAAAGTCTACGTGCAAAACCTGCCAAAGGTCGAATACTCTCTGACTGACTTGGCACAGCAGTCAGAGCCGATGTTGCGCGAGTTCTTCGCGTGGGGACAATGGTTCTGCGAACAGAGCGGCATGGAATTCGATGATTTCCTGGTGACCCTCGGAGGCAAGTGGAAGATATGGATCTGGTATTATCTGCTCGGTGGCACCAAACGCTTTGGCGAATTGCAGCGGCTTCTACCTCAAGCAAGCCGGCAAGTGCTCGCCACGCAGTTACGCGAGTTAGAGCAGATGGAAGTGCTGCACCGGCGGGCATCCGTGCAGGGGCCGCTCAAGGTGGAGTATTCGCTCACAGAGCTTGGACGACAGTCCGGATCGATGCTGCACCAAATATATCTGTGGGGGAGATGGTTCTGCGATCAAAGTGGCATTGAGTTTGATTGGCCGATAAGCGATAACGCTGACGCCTGGACTAGCCTCGCGCAACTGGCGTAGACAAACAGGTTTCACTCTGTCAAGAGCCGGCATCACGTCGCAATCAGGCGACATCCTCCAAAGCTGGAAAGGCACAATGCAAGTCCGGCTATTCTCTTTCGCTTTTGCTACGTGCCACGCAGATGGGCCAGAGCGTCGAGCCGCGCGAGGATGGTCAGCTCGTCGTCGGGCGCAATAACGGTGTTGTACGGCGGCAGCACCTGAATAGCGCCGTCGCGCGTGAGGCCGATCACGAGCGCATCGTACTGGGCGGCGAGAGTCGCGATGGTGCAACCAACCAGATGATCCGTACCCTTCGCGGGCAGTTGGTCCATGGCGTACAGGGTACTATCAGTGAAGAATGCGCTGGAGACGCCGCCAAGGACTGCCGCTGCAGCCAGGGTAGGCGCGGCGAGGTCGGAGGTACTGTAGGTCGTGTGGATACCAAAGAGATCAGCTAGCTTCTCCGCCAGAGCGTCGCTGAAGACGCGCAACACCACATGCACGTCGGCACGCTGGCGCCGCGCTTCGAGACCGATTTGCAGGTTGGTGAGGTCGTCTGAGGTAATCGCGGCAACCGAATAGACTCGCTGGAGGTCAGCTTGGCGCAGTATGTCAGCGTCGCGCGCATCGCCGATGATGGACGTGACGCCTTCGAAGCTGGCGAGACGGCGGACAAATGGCGAGCTGGTATCGTCCTGATGAATGACAACAATGCGCAGGCGCGGTTGCGCCTGAGTGAGCCAGCGAACGACGCGGAAACCGACTTTGCCAAGGCCGCAGACGATGACCGTGTCGAATTGGGCGTTCGGGCGTTGGAGTGGCAGCGTAGTAGATACACCATTTGAGGCGACATGGGTTAGATCGCCTGATTCGGCGGATGGAATAGCTACTGTTTGCATGCGCAGAGTGTAGAGGTGGTCCAGCGAGCCCAGAATGGTAAGGGTATCGCCGGGAGTGAGCGTGCGTTGCGCTAGGCCGGCCATGCGGCTGATTGAGGTTCCGCGCTTATTGTCCCAGCGTAGCGCACGCACCTTATAGCGATCCTCAAGGTCACGGAGGGTGCCAAGGGACAGACCTTGCTGAGCGGGGACTATAACCTGCGTCACACCGAGGAGCTCGCTGCCCAACGGAAGTGCGTAATCAATGTCGCGACTGACGGCTGCGGCGACGAAGGTCGGGGCGCCGAGTGCAGACACGCTGAAGGCATGGTTTATGCCAAAGGTTTGTTCCAGGCTGCGGTCGAAGTCTTCATTGAAGGCGCGCAAGATCACCTGCGCGTCTGGGCGTAGCGCGCGAGCGGCAAGGCCAATCTCGACGTTGACGAGGTCACCGTCGATCCCGGCGATAATGGCACGTGCATGCTGCAGTCTCGCCTGCCGCAGGATCGTTGCCTCACGCGCGTCGCCGACGACCACGGGCACGCCAAGGTTGAGCGCCGTTTGTACGAACTCGGCGGACCAGTCGCGCTCGATGGCAACCACCGCATAGCCTGCGTCAATCAGACGAGTGATGATGCGCAGGCCGACACGCCCCAACCCACACACGATCACATGATTACCGTAGGTGTAGGCGAGTGCCACTTGCCACGCTTGGCGGCGATTGCCCTTGTTGAAGAGGAATCGCCCAAAATTGAGCACGCTTTGCGCTATCAAAGCGAGCCCCAGGAATGGCACCAGGAAAAAGAGCGCCTGACCAAGCCGGTCATCCGCAGAGGGAAACGGCTCATCGCTTTGGAGAATCAGCAGTTTGAGCGATTGGTAGAGCGCGGCAATGGGGTCGGCAGTTGACCTGTCAGTGTGCAGGTACAGATAGGTCGCACTGACGAGCACGACGACGACGAAGCCGGTGAGGGCGACAGCCGATTGGCGCAGCAGCGAGGCGAAGTCGAAGAGGTTGGCACGGATCAGTCGCCAGAATGAGCTGTGCTGGCGGCGTGTGACAGCACGCCGCGGTGGTGTGCGCGGATGCGCCGCCATACGATATTTTCCCCTTCCCTAGCCTCAGATCCATGTGTCATCGCTTGCATCTCCACGATACCAAGCAGCGCAACACAATGCAAGCGACGTATGTTAAAAGGTGGTTAAGGGGATGATGCGAGATAGATTGTAGTGGAAACAATGATGAAATGGCCCCCGCTCATACAACCTCTACGGTGTAGTGCAGGAGGCCATTGGGGCAAGTCGTGATGCGCTATAAATAGTTACCTTCCGCCAACCGCGATGCGCGGCGAGAAAGCGTAGATGCCCGAGTCGGCGGGAACGCCTGCATCGGCGATTGCAGGTGCTAGCGGCTGAGCGTTTTCGCCACCTGTCTGTGCCGACACGCGCCAGAAGCGAAGCGATGCGGCCGCCCAATTCTCGAGTAGATGAGCAGCAAGCTCACTGCCGGTAGCCTCACCATAGTACGTGAGCAGCGCCTCCACCTCCTTCGCTTCGTCGGTGAAAGCGATGCGCTCCAACCGCACCATCTCGCCATTGACCCTGCTAGGGAAGCGACCATCTTCGTCGTAGACATAAGCGACACCGCCCGACATGCCCGCCCCGAAATTGCGCCCCGTCGCGCCAAGCACGACGACCGCTCCGCCAGTCATATATTCGCACCCGTGGTCCCCTACGCCTTCGACGACGGCGACCGCACCGCTGTTACGCACGGCGAAGCGCTCGCCCACCTGGCCACGCACCAGCAGCAGGCCGCCAGTCGCACCATAGAGTATGGTGTTACCGGCAATCACCTGCTCATGCGCCTTATATGCGGCGCGCGTGGATGGAGCTATGATGATCTCACCGCCGGTCATACCCTTACCCACGTAATCGTTGGCATCGCCGCGCAGGATGAGCCGCAGCCCCGGCACGCAGAACGCGCCGAAGCTTTGACCCGCACTTCCAGTGAAGTGATAGGTAATGCTGCCATGTGGCAGGCCACCATCGCCCCAGCGTCGTGCGATCTCGCCCGCCAGCCGCGCCCCAACGGCACGATCGCGGTTGCGTATGCTCTCGTGAAGTAGCACGCCATGGCCGCGTTCGAGCAATGGAACTGCATCGTCGATCAGCTTCTCCTCAGCCAACTGCTGGTTGTCGGAGGGAGCATCGTCCGGAGCAGTATGACGACGCGGCGTCTCGTCCGTAGCGGCCACGAGCAATGGGGCTACTTCGAGCATGCCAGTGCCACCAGATGTGCCGTCTGACGCCGCATGCTCGGGAGCAGCGACGAGTAGATCGGCCTGCCCTATCACGTCATCAAGCGAGCGCGCCCCGAGCTCTGCCAGTATCTCGCGCACTTCACGCGCAACGGCGAGCAGGAAGTTGACCACGTGCTCCGGCCTTCCGGTGAACTTGCGGCGCAGGTCTTCACGCTGGGTAGCGATGCCGGTCGGGCAGGTGTCCAGGTGACACTGGCGTGCCATATCACATCCGATAGCGATGAGGGCAGCAGTGCCGAAGCCAAACTCGTCCGCGCCAAGCAGAGCAGCCGTCACCACGTCGCGCCCCGTCTTGAGGCCTCCGTCGGTGCGCAGACGCACCTGCCCACGTAAGCCATTGAGCCGCAAAATCTGCTGCGCCTCAGCCAAGCCAAGCTCCCAGGGACTGCCAACATTCTTGATCGAGCTGAGAGGCGAGGCGCCTGTACCGCCATCGTGGCCGCTGATGAGGATATAGTCGGCCTGGGCCTTGGCGACTCCTGCAGCGACTGTGCCGACACCACGTTCGGAGACCAGCTTGACGCCGACTGCCGCACGCGGATTGACTTGCTTGAGGTCGTAGATCAACTGGGCCAGGTCTTCAATGCTGTAAATGTCGTGATGCGGCGGCGGCGAGATAAGCGGAATACCGACGGTAGTATGACGCAGACGGGCGATCAACCCTGTCACCTTGCGTGCGGGCAACTGCCCACCTTCACCGGGCTTGGAACCTTGTGCCATCTTGATCTCGAGCTCGTCGGCGAATGCAAGATACGTTGTCGTCACGCCAAAGCGCCCGGAAGCAACCTGCTTGATACGGCTGTTCATGGCGATGCCGTCACGCGTGCCGTGATGCCACTCGGGATCTTCGCCGCCCTCACCGGTATTGCTGCGGCCACCGAAGCTGTTGACACCAAGCGTCAGCGTCAGGTGCGCCTCCGGACTGAGCGCCCCCAGCGACATCGCCGTACTGATGAAGCGGCGCACAATCCGCTCTGCAGGCTCGACCTCATCTAAGGGGATCGCCTGGCTCGGGGCAAACGTAAGCAGATCGCGGATCGCCGTCGGGGGACGGCTGTAGACCAACTCAGCGTAGCGGCGATAGTCATCCTGGTCGCCGGTCTCGGCGACACGCTGCAGCGCCTTAACGACCTGCGGATTGGCGCCATGGTATTCGGCGTTGCGGCGGAAGCGCACGTAACCACGATCGCTCAGCTTTGGCAGGCGACTCGCGGTGATCTCGTTCGTTTCGCCCTGAGCAGCGGCGGCATGGAGACCGGCAATACGATCGGCCTCGGCGCGCTGCGCTCGCACCTGGCTATCAATACCGGCGAGAGTCAATCCCCCCAGCGAGGTAGGCGTACCGGGGAAATAGCGCTCAACTACGGCGGAGTCAATCCCAATAGCCTCGAAGAGTTGTGCGCCTAGGTAACTTTCAATCACTGACAGGCCCATGCGCGCCAGGATCTTGAGTAACCCCTTCTCAATGGCCATGCAGTAACGGCGCTCGGCCTCTACTGCGGTAATCGACTCCTGTCCACGCCCCCCAGCCATCGAACGCACCGTCGCCAGTGCGAGGTAGGGGCAAACGGCGTTAGCACCATAGCCAATGAGCAGGGCCAGTTGATGGGCGTCCCAGGCGGCGCCCGTCTCCACTACCAGGCCGACACGCAATCGCAGCCCTGCTTGCACCAATGCGCGGTGCACGGCGGCAAGCGCAAGTGGAACCGGCAACGGCGCCTCACCGGCGGCGATAGTACGATCCGAAAGCAGCAGAATAGCGGCACCGGCACGGGCGGCAGCGACCGCCCGCTTCTCCAGCGCATCAAGTGCCTGGATCAGAGCGGCAACGTGATCGCTTGACCTGCTTTCAATCTCGGGCGCGACCCGGTAGACCGTCGACAGCGTCTGCACAATGAGGCGCTGACGACTCGCAGTAGCAAGGGTGGCGACGAGTTCGGGCTCGTCGAGCAGTGGCGATGGAAGTTTGAGGATGAGTCCGTTGGGCTCAGCATTGGCCAGAGGGTTGCCATGTGGGCCGAGGTAAGTAGTCAGCGACATCACGAGTTGCTCGCGCAGCGAGTCGATGGGGGGATTAGTCACCTGAGCAAATCGCTGCTTGAAGTAGGTGGCCAATGGGCGAGGCTGCACTGAGAGCACAGAGAGCGGCGTATCGTCTCCCATGCTCCACACGGCCTCAGATCCTTCTTGCACCATCGGCCGCAGCACGAGCTCGACGTCCTCATGACTGTAGCCGAAGAGTGCCTGCCGCTCCACCAGCTCCGCCGCACCATAGCGTTCCGTTTCAGCATCTTTACGCTCGGCAGTGTGCTCCACCGGCACGATGTGATGCTGTGCCCAACCGTGGTAGGGATGGCGAGACGCAAGCTCGGTCTTGATCTCGCGATTTCGCAGCACAGCGCCACGGCGCGTATCGAGCACGATCATCTGTCCAGGGCCAAGACGACCCTTGGTGACGATACGCGCTTCGTCCAGATTCATCACACCGACCTCGGATGCGACAACCAGCAATCCATCGGCAGTCTGTATGTAGCGCAAAGGGCGTAAGCCGTTGCGGTCGAGCGCCGCGCCGACGATCACACCGTCGCTGAAAACGAGCGCTGCGGGGCCATCCCAAGGCTCCATCAAGGGCGCCCGCGCCTGGAAGAAGGCACGCACCGCTAGCCGGAGATCGTCGCGATTCTCCCAGGCTTCGGGAGCAAGCAACGTCATAGCGCTCATCACATCATGACCGGAGCGCACCAACAGTTCAAGCGCATTGTCCAGGCTGGTCGAGTCGCTGCCTTTGGGGTCAATGACAGGATGTAGCCACGTTGCCTCGCTCGCCCAGACGTCCTGTAGCATCGATGTCTCGCGCGCCTCCATCCAATTGCGGTTGCCCTGCACAGTGTTGATCTCTCCATTGTGGGCCAACAGACGCATCGGCTGAGCAAGTTGCCAACTGGGAAAGGTGTTGGTGCTGTAGCGCTGGTGGAACAGGGCAAAGCCACTGGTGAAGCGCGGATCGGCTAGATCGCGGTAGAACTGGGGCAGAGTGGCAGCAGTGAGCAGCCCTTTGTAGACCACGGTGCGAGCTGAGAGCGAGGCAATGTAGGCATTCACACCGGAGGAGGCGAGGCGCGATTCGGTCTCTTTACGGATGAGGTAGAGCATGCGCTCGAAGGCATCGGCATTCACATGAGCAGGCCGCTGTATCACAGCCTGCTCAATACACGGGCATGAGTGTCGCGCCGCCGCGCCAAGGACACTCTCATCGACCGGCACGCCTCGCCAGCCGAGCAACCTCACACCATGACGATCAAGCACCATGCGTAACGTGGCGCGCGCTTCGCCTGCCGCTTGCTGGTCGCGGGGCAGAAAGCACATGCCCACGGCGAGATCCTGTGCGGGAACTGCCGGCTGGCTCTGTTCAATGAGCCACGCCTGAAGGATATCGTAGGGAAGCTGGAGCATCACGCCGACGCCATCACTGGTCTCG
The DNA here is from genome assembly GCA_036383155.1 of Ktedonobacterales bacterium. GTDB lineage: Bacteria > Chloroflexota > Ktedonobacteria > Ktedonobacterales > JADMIN01 > DASVOW01. Next base: position 920 of record DASVOW010001116.1, on the reverse strand, counting down.
GCATCGGCATCCATCGCGCCACGGTGGGCGAGGTTGGCAAGGGCTTCTAGCGCGCGCTCGACGATTGCATGTTCGCGCCACCCAGAGACGTTTGCCACGAAGCCAGTACCGCAGGAGTCATGCTCGAAGGTGGGGTCATAGAGGGGATAATCCGCCCGTTTTGAGGGCGTCGTGCTGGCGGCGATATTGGCCACGAAATGGGTTAACTCGTCAGATTGGGGCGCAGGGTCAAAGTCGGAAGATAATACCTGATGACGCTGATGACCGCTGGCCGCCGATGACTGGCGCTGGTGCATGCTGACCTCCTGGCACGGAAACCCGCTGGTGCGATGGTAAACGGTGCGCACAACGTTGTGCCATCTGGAAGCAGACGTGCCGGGCACATCCACTCCCACGGGAGAATGCATGATGCGGCGTTTTGGTAAACATCGCTGAAAACGCAAGCAGCCCCTCACGCCGGACACGGCCGAATACTCGGCAACGCGCAGGCATGAGAGGCTACAACGCCCAACCGTCGTGCCGCGTGCGAGGAGGCTATCAGTGTCGCTCGCAAGTCGATGGTTACACGGCACGCAGTTATAAAATTATGTGTAGCAAGTTGTACCTGGGAAATGACCGATTGTCAATAGGTCACTTCTAGCACTCAGAAAAATAGGCACTTTGCCCGCTCAAGCTGAGAGGATGGCCTCTGCACCGACCGAATTGGTTTCGGCAAGAAGCAACAGCTCAAGAATCGCTTTCTGCACATGCAGACGATTCTCGGCCTGGACGAACGCGCGGGAGCGCGGGCCATCGAGGACCTCATCGGTGATCTCCTCACCGCGATGCGCCGGCATTGGGTGGAGCACGATAGCGTCCGCCGCGGCCAGCGACAGGATGTGCGCGTCGATGCGATATCGCGCGAAGAGTCGCTCACGATT
>DASVOW010001115.1:0-19034 GCA_036383155.1 Ktedonobacterales bacterium | reverse complement strand
TAGGTGGCGGAGAGGTGTAGACACACCCCTGCCGCCTTCCTGTATGCGGTGTCTGCCACACATGAACTCAGGGGGAGTTCAGAGGAGAGCGTATCTATGGTCGTTGCGCAAATTCAAGACGTGGGAACTGCGTTTATGAATCTGTTGTCAGAGGTGATACTCTTCATCCCGCGTCTGATCACCTTCTTGCTGATCTTGCTCGTCGGCTACATTGTTGCTCGTGTCGTGCGGACCCTCTTGACCAAGGGATTGCGCGCGCTGCGCTTCGACAACATTGCCGACCGTGCCGGTGTTACGCGAGCCTTGGAGCTTGCAGGCACGCGAATGGACGCCGCAGAAGTGCTTGGCGTCATCGCGTTCTGGTGGATCTTTCTTGTGTTTGCCGAGATCGCGCTCAACTCGCTGGGTTTGACGGAGATCACGGCGTTTGTCAACTCGGTGCTGGCGTACCTGCCGAATGTCTTCGTTGCCATCCTGATCCTGATCGTCGGCGCGCTACTCGCTAATGTTGTCGCCGGGCTTGTTCGTGGTGCGGCTGGGGAAGCCGGACTGTCGACAGCTTCGGTGATGGCCGAGGTGGCACGGTGGGCAATCCTGATCTTTGCCTTCCTAGCGGCTCTGACACAACTGAACGTGGCGCAGAATATGATCTTGATCGTTGCCGCGGGGATCGTCGGTATGCTGGCAATTGCCGGCGGCCTGGCACTTGGCCTTGGCGGAGCTGATACCGCTCGCGGGCTGATCGCCGGCTGGGCGATGGGGCGCATGCTACAGCCGGGTCAGCGTGTGCAGATTGGCCAGCAGGTTGGGACAGTCATTCGCCACGATATGAGCACGACCGTGGTGGATACCGGCGCCGGGCAAATTTCGATTCCCAATGCTTCACTGATCCACGAGCAGATCGTGGTGCTGAGCAACGATGGGCGTGGTACAGCGACGACACGCCCGCCGGTGGTCACTCCGAGTTGACCGCGCAGGGTACTTTGTCGTGATGTGTCTCAGGATGGGCACACGACGGCGAGGTATCCAGGAGAAAGTGGGTGTGGCCTCTGCCTGCTTTAGTTGGCAGGGGCCATATTTTGTTCCTCAGCGGGCGAAACCTGACTAACTGCCCAGGCTATCGAACGCGCGGACGGCATCGGCGATGCGCGCAATTTGATCGTCTGTTAGCTCGGCGTACATGGGCAGGGAGAGGATCTCGGGAGCAAGTTGCTCCGTTAGAGGGAAGGCGCCAGGAGCGTAGCCAAGCGAGGCGTATGCAGGCTGCAGATGGATCGGGAGTGGGTAGTGGATACCGACGCCGATGCCTCGCTCGGTGAGAAAGTCTTTGAGCGTGTCACGTCGTGGGTGGCGCACGACGTAGAGATGGAAGACCTCACGTACATCGTCGCCGCCCGGCACAGGTAGTATCAGCGATGTCCCGGTGAGAGCCTCGCTCAGCTTAGCCGCATTGGCGCGACGCTGCTCGTTCCAGCGGTCCAGGTGACGCAGCTTGATGCGCAGAATGGCAGCCTGCATCTCATCGAGCCGGGCGTTACGTCCGACAACTTCGTGTTGATAGCGCACGCGGGAGCCGTGGTCACGGTAGAGGCGCACCGTACTGGCTAATTCGGGGTCGTTTGTGGTAACAGCGCCACCCTCGCCATAGGCTCCCAGGTTCTTGGAGAAGTAGAAGCTGAAGCAGGCGAGGTCGCCCAAAGAGCCAACACGGTGTCCATTCAGCGTTGCGCCGTGCGCCTGACATGCATCTTCGATGACGGCGATGTTGTGCTTCCGGGCCGTTGCAACGATAGCGGGCATGTCTGCCGGGCGCCCGTAGAGGTGGACTGGGATGACGGCTTTGGTTCGGGGAGTGATGGCGGCTTCGAGCACAGAGGGATCGAGTGTCGAGGTGTGGATATCGACATCCACAAAGACGGGGGTCGCGCCGACTGCGCTGATCGCTTCAGCGGTCGCGATGAACGAGTTTGGCTGAGTAATCACTTCGTCGCCCGTACCGATACCGAGCGCCCGTAGCGCAAGCTCGATGGCGTCGGTTCCGTTGCTGACGCCGATAGCATCCTTCGTCCCGCAATACTCGGCGAACTCGCGCTCGAAGGCTTGCTGGTTTGGCCCGAGGAAGAGATGCATGCTATCCAGCACGCCGGCGAGGGCGTTCAGAATCTCCTGACGCAGCGGGTCGTACTGCGCGCGTAGATAGACGAATGGGATAGGGGCAGATGTGGAGGCAACGGTGGTGGATATTGTTGGGAGAGCGGTCATCCTGCTATTTTACCTCGTGTGGCCTGACTGCCACCTTCTGACACGGACACGACGTGAGTACAGTGTTCATCACGCTCGCTTCCGATACATGGTAGCACGAAGCGTGAGAAACGCTATAGCTCTGTATGAGCCAAATTGGTGAATATTTGGTGGAGGCTTCTATACAGTAGGTGGATGTAGGATGGGATATACTGCTAATCCGTGTTGAGACTGCTGGAGGAAAAGAGGAGCTGATGAAGACGATGATTGTGGAACCGGAATGGTTGCATATTGGCGAGGAAGTGGAGGCGGATCCATCAGCACTGATCGGCTATCGGCCCGGCCGTCGCGTTGATGATCTTGCGCTCCACTTAGGGGCAGGCGCACGCATACGTAGTGGCTCGGTGATCTACGCGGGATCAATTATTGGTGAGGAGTTCCAGACTGGGCACAATGTCGTGATTCGAGAGCAGAATCTGCTCGGCAAGCATGTGCAGATCTGGAACAATACGACGATCGACTATGGCTGCCGCATCGGCGACAATGTGAAGATACACGCCAATTGCTACATTGCGCAATTCACGATCATGGAGGATGATGTCTTCCTGGCGCCGGGCGTTACCATCGCCAACGACTTGCACCCTAGCTGCGCTTTTTCTGCCGAATGTATGCGTGGGCCTACACTCCAGCGCGGCGTGCAGATCGGCGTCAATGTGACGATTACGCCTCGCGTGACTATTGGCGCGTACTCGGTGATTGGCTCCGGCGCTGTCATCACGCGTGACATTCCGCCCCACTCTCTTGTGGTGGGCAACCCGGCGCGAGTCATCAAGCAGATCGAAGCAATCACGTGCACGACGGGTGTCGCTGGTAGCCATGACTATCAGCCATACCTGCATCTTGCCGCTCAAGCGGAGGATGGTAACTCCTAAGCGATGGCGGGCCGTCGTGCAGGGATGCGCTTGAGCCCGCCATCTCGTGTGCGCTTTGGAGCAGTTACTATTCAGGGTCACGACCGGCCAAGGGCTCGACCATTGGGCGCATACGGATCTCCATGATACGGGCGCCGGGTCGCTGAGTAGCCATCAGCAGCGCGGCAGCCGCTACGTCTTCGGCGTCGAGCATCTCAGAGGCAGCAACGCCGGCTTCTGTGCGTCCGGTGCCGATGGCAAACTCCGTTTTCACGCCGCCAGGGTAGACGACGCCAACCTTGATTCCGCGTGGGCGTAGCTCGCGGTCGAGCGCCTGGGTGAACCCTACCTGGGCAAACTTTGTCGCGCAGTAGACTGCCTCGCCCGGGAAGCCCATTACTCCCGCCATGGACGAGATGTTGATGATTGTGCCCGCGCCACGCTCAATCAAGACGGGAACGACGTGACGTGTGAAGAGAAATGTGCTGCGCATGTTGGTGTTCATCATGGCGTCGTAGTCGGCAGCACTGGTCTCCACTAGGTTTTTGTAGATGCCTATGCCGGCATTGTTCACTAGAATGTCGAGCCGTCCTAGCTCACGCAGCACCGTTTCGACTGCCTGGATTGCCGTCTGCTCTTCGCGGACGTCGCCCACGATTGTGACGCAGCGGCGTCCTGCTTGCTGTGCCTGGGCGGCGAGCGCTTCCAGGCGCTCGCCGCGCCGAGCGACCACCGCGATATCTGCGCCCTCCGCCAGAAATGCATGGGCGATAGCCTGGCCGATCCCAGAGCTTGCTCCTGTGATGAGCGCTACCTGCCCGCTCAGTTTGCCGTTCGTAGACATGACTGCCCCCCTTTGCTTGGCTTGTGTGTGTGACGCGGTGGATACCTTTGCTTATTGGTCCTGAAGAGAGTATTCTTCACGCAACTCCTTTGAAGCAAGAGTATCTCATCCGTCTCCTTGCATGTTGGTTGTGTATCTGACTATGCTTATCGATATACACGATTGATGCTTGCCTGAGTCTTTCATTGTATGGCGGTGCCAAGGTGGCGTAGTTGGGCGGGAACTGTTGGCTGTGAGCCAACGTCCACTGATAACGTATGTATAAATACCACCTCAAACGAGTCTCCTCTTCGTCGCCGATGACGGAATGGTGGAGCAAGATGATGGCGGGCAGCATGAGCACGGAAAGGGGCATGTCGCGAAGAGTGGTCCGCACCCCAATTACTCCACGATGTTGTGTCTATCGCTCTCAATGGTATGGGCGGTTAGCGAAGAACGGAGTACCTAGCGATGCAATCGAGGTACAGCAATCATTGGCGTAAGGCAAGTTCGGCTCTTGTAGGTGCAGCACTGGTGGCGGGCATACTCAGCGCCTGTGGCAGCAGCGGCACGACCGGTGGCACAGGCAGCACCAGCGGTGGCAAAGGGTGCAAGCACATAGGCTTTCTCCTGCCAGAGAGCGCCACGGCGGCGCGATGGGAGGCGGCGGATCATCCGGATGTCGTCGCCGCGATTCAGAAGTATCTGCCCGGCGCGACCGTAGATGCGCCGAACGCCCAGGGCAGCGCGACCACCCAGCAGACCCAGGCTGAGTCGGAACTGACCAAGGGCGCTTGCATCTTGGTCGTCGCTCCTTTTGACAGCACCGCATCCTCTGCGATTGTCACTAAGGCGAAGGCCCAAGGGGTGCCAGTCATCGCGTACGACCGCCTGATCTATAGCGACGACCTCAACTACTACGCCTCATTTGACGGCTTCTCTGTCGGCAAGGCGCAGGGTGACTACATCGCCGCCCACTATCAGCAGTACGTTACGCAAAATGGCAACAACAACGTCATGATGATTAACGGAGCCCAGACCGACAACAACGCCAAACTCTTCGGAAACGGCGCGCACTCGGTGCTTGATCCGCTGTTCACTGCTAAAACGCTGACTAAGGTGTATGAGCAGTCCACGCCAGGCTGGACGAATTCCATCGCCCAGACTGAAGCGGAAGCGGCTCTGACCGCGAATCACAACAAGATGGCCATTGCCTACGTCATGAACGACGGCATGGCTAACACTGTGATCGCGGCCCTCAAGGCTCACAACCTGAACAAAAAGGTCCTGGTCACCGGCCAGGACGCGGAGGTTAGCGGTATCCGCAACATCCTGCTCGGCGACCAGTCCATGACGGTCTACAAGCCAATCACGAAGCTGGCTGACTCGGTGGGCAAACTTGTTGCCGCCATCAGCAATGGCACGGATACGTCTTCGCTTGCCAACCAGCAGGTTCAGAATCCGAGTGGCACTGCGCAGATCAAGTCCATTCTGAACCCCGTCACTTCGGTGGACATCAGCAACATTAAGGACACGGTCGTCGCCGATGGTTTCGTCAAGGTGGCGGACATCTGCCAGGGCGTGCCCTCAGGCACCGGTGGCGTGTGTCCGTAAGCGCACTAGCTCCATGTCGGATTGCACGAGCCTGATGCTGGTGCTATCCTTCATGGCAGGCTCGTGATCATGTGGTGGGGGCAGCGGTTAACCGCTGCCCCTGCTGCACAACGAACAATGCCGCCTCCTGGGTTCATGCGTGTAGGTGACTTGTGAACTCTCTGCACATGCCCTATTGGTGGGTAGGAGGATATCCGTGGCTGAACGCGACATGCCCGTCGGTTCCGGCGTGCCCGGGCCCGTAGCTACGCCTCCGCGAAGCGGAGAGCCAGTGCTGCGACTGACCGGCATCAGCAAAGCATTTGGCGCCGTCCAGGCGCTGAGCAACGTGGATTTCGAAGTCTGGCCCGGTGAGGTTGTCGGGTTGGTGGGTGACAACGGCGCCGGCAAGTCCACCCTGATCAAGGTCATCGCCGGTGTCAACCCAGCCGACTCGGGTGCTATCCATGTGGACGGTCATGAGGTGCATATTTCTATCCCGAACGATGCCACGCACCTCGGCATCGAAACCGTCTACCAAGATCTGGCCCTAGCGGACAATCTAGATGTTGTGGCAAACCTCTACCTGGGTCGAGAGGATCTTATGCCGCGCATCCCCTGGCTGGGCGGCGTCCTGGACGAAACGAAGATGGAGCAGCGCACCTTGGAGGTACTGCGTCAGCTCGACGTAAAAACGCTCAGGTCGGTTCGCACACCCGTCGCGGCGCTCTCCGGCGGCCAGCGGCAGTCCATCGCCGTAGCGAAGACCATCCTGCGCCGCGCGAAAGTTGTCCTGCTCGACGAGCCGACGGCTGCACTTGGCGTGGCCCAAACGCGCCAGGTGCTCAACTTGATCCGCCGCCTGCGTGAGCGAGGACTGGCCATTGTCGTGATCTCACATAATCTGGCTGATGTCTTTGAAGTCGTGGATCGGGTCGTCGTATTGCGGCTCGGACAGCGTGTCGGCTCTTACGATATCCGCACGACGACTCCGGAGAAAGTAGTGGCAGCGATCACAGGCGCTGAGTTTGGTGCACTGTTAAGCGAGAACGGTAACACCGGGAACGGCAACACCGGGAACGGCAACACCGGGAACGGCAACATGGGGCAGGAGGCGTAGACTATGAGCAGCGAGCTTCGAGGCGCCTCCGAGGAGGCCGAGTCCGGCGTGCCTGGAGCTACTGCCGCTGTCGCGGAGCCGATTGCGGCCCCTGAAGAGCGACGCGGCTTCCGGCCGAGCCAGCTTTTAAGCGGCGATCTTGGCCAGATACCCGTATTCATCGGGCTGGTCGTCATCGCGATCTACTTCCAGATTGCCGGCGGAGGCTTCTTCCTCTCGCCGCAGAACCTCGGCAATCTGGCGTTGCAGATCGTCACCACGACGATCCTCGCGGTGGCTGCCGTACTAGTGCTGCTGATCGCCGAGATTGACCTGTCGCTCTCGGCTGCCGCATATCTCTCTGGCGGCATTATGGGCGTGCTCTCGGCCCGTCAGGGATGGTCAGCGCCAGCCGCCATTGCCGGGGGGCTCCTGGCCGGTGCAATCATCGGCTTGATAAATGGCTTCTTCATCTCCATCGTACGCATGCCGTCGTTCATCGTCACCCTCGCCGCGTTTATCGGCTATCAAGGGTTGCTTTCAAAGATTCTGGAGCCCCAAACGACGCTGCCGATTCGCGATCCCGCTATCAACAATATCGCGGTGACGTTTCTGCCGTGGACCCTGGGATATGGCATCCCAATACTTGTGCTCGTGCTGTACGCCGCTGGCACCCTGTATACCCGCGCCAGGCGCCAGCGCGCCGGACTCCCTGTGCAGTCCACCGCCCGCCTTGCTGTACAGATCGGCCTGCCTACGGTTATCACGCTGGTCATTGTATCCGCCTTCGACAACTACCTAGGCGTGCCATTGACGACGATGATCATGATCGGAATCATCCTGGTGGTCTGGTTAATCACGACGAAGACCGCGTTTGGCCGGCACATCTACGCGGTCGGCGGCAACGCCGAAGCGTCGCGGCGCGCCGGTATCAAGGTTGTGGGGCTGCGGGTCGCAATCTTTGCGATGGCCTCTACTTTGGCAGCCGTCGGCGGAATCCTGGAGGTCTCGCGTGAGGTGTCCGCCCCGGCCCAGCTCGATCAGACGCTCTTGTTGAACGCGATCGCGGCAGCCGTCATCGGAGGTGTCAGCCTCTTCGGCGGGCGTGGCTCTGTCTGGGGCGTTGTGCTCGGCGCCCTCATTGTGGGAAGCCTTATCAACGGCCTGACGTTGACTGGCCAGCCGGCATCCGTCGAGCTTATGGCTGAAGGCGTTGTGCTATTGGTTGCCGTTTTGATCGACACCGTCGTGCGCCGCCGTAGCGTTACCGGATATAGGTGAGCTTAGGTGCCCCTTTCCCGCCCGGGAGGGGGCACGTCTTACCCTTCCTCGCCGCTCCCACCATCTGCTATCAACCTTTGTGTCCCCTGCGCTGCAACATCCCATATATTTCAAGAGGTGAGCATAATGTCGTCCGAATCCAGCGGAGTCGTACGCGTCGGCATCGTCGGCTACGGGCTGGCTGGCTCGGTGTTCCACGCGCCGCTCGTCAGCTCCACTCCAGGAATGACCGTCGCCGCTATCGTCAGCGGCGATCCTGAGCGGCAGGCTCGGGCTCGCCGCGACTTCCCTAACGCGACGATCTATGCTACAGCCGATGAGATGTTGGCGGACCCTTCGAAGCTCGATCTGGTGGTCGTCGCGGCGCCCAATCGGGCGCATGTGCCTGTGGGTCTTGCAGCACTGGAGGCTGGCTTGCCTGTGGTGATCGACAAGCCGCTGGCGCCGTCCACAAGTGACGCGGAACGCCTGCTCGAGGCGGCAAAGCGGAGGGGTAAACTGCTTAGTGTCTTTCAGAATCGTCGCTGGGACAATGACTTTCTGACTGTGCGGAAGCTGATCGACGCTGATCTACTGGGAACGGTGACACGCTTCGAGAGTCGCTTCGAGCGCTTCCGTCCAACCCTCAAGGGCGGCTGGCGCGAGCTGGGCGACCCTGAGGAGGGCGGTGGCTTGCTCTTCGACCTGGGCGCGCATTTGATAGACCAGGCACTGGTGTTGTTTGGTTGGCCAACGTCGGTCTATACGGAAATGAGTGTGCGCCGTGAGGGTGCCCTTGTAGACGACGATACCTTTGTGGCGCTGCGCTTTCCTGGCGGGGAAGTGGCCCACCTGTGGATGAGTGTTATCCCGCGCCAGCCCGGCCCGCGTCTGCGCCTCGTAGGGATGCGGGGTGTCTACGAGAAGCAGGATCTCGACCCGCAGGAAGAGGCACTGCGAACCGGCATGCGGCCGGGCGACGAAGGGTGGGGCGAGGAGCCGCGCGAGCGCTGGGGACATCTTGTTACAAGCGTCGACGACGTTCCATTCGATGGGCATGTCGAGACTGTTCCAGGCAGTTATGAGATGTACTACGTGCTGGTGCGCGATGCTCTGGTGCATGGAGGCCCACCACCTGTCATGGCGGAAAGCTCGCTTGCGACGTTGCGCATCATCGAGGCTGCGCGTGAGAGCGCTCGCCTAGGACAGGTGGTAGCGCCATCCAATCCAAACATTATCGGCTGAGTGCGTGCATGATGTCGCGCAGGGCCGGGTAGGCAGCGCGGTACAGGGTGTACTGCGTGCGATAGGCTGCGACGCTGCCCGGGTCGGGCTGTGTCTCGTCGCCAAGGCGTACCGTCTGGGCGCATGCCTGGGCAAGCGAGGGATAGAGGCCGACAGCAGTGCCGGCGATCAGGGCCGCGCCAAAGGCGGGCCCTTCATCGGCTGCGAGCGTGGCGATGGGGCGCTCCAGGATGTCGGCGAAGATCTGGCGCCAGAGTGGGCTGCGGGCGCCGCCACCGGTGATGCGGAGTTGGTTGAGCGGGAGGCCCTGTGCAGCCAGCAGGTCGAAGCAGTCTTTCAGGCTGAAGGCGACGCCTTCGAGTACGGCTCGTACGAGGTGGCCGCGTGTATGGGCCGCCGTGAGGCCGATCCAGCCGCCGCGCGCTTGCGGATCCAGATGCGGCGCGCGCTCGCCTTGCAGGTATGGTAGGAATAGGAGCCCCTGCGCGCCGGGCGGGATGCTGGCGGCTTCTGCGGTGAGGGTGTCGTAGCCGGCGCCGTCGGTGGCGAGCATGTCGCGCGCCCAGCGCAGCGAGAGGCCGGCGGCCTGCGTGACGCCCATGAGATACCAGAGATGCGGGGCGGCATGGAAGAACGTATGGATGCGCGGCACGGGAGCGGACTGATCGATGCGCGGCTCATGCGAGGGGGCGAGCACGACGCCACTGGTGCCAATCGAGAGCAGGGCCGTTCCTGGCTCGACGACACCGGTTCCCGCCGCACCACAGGCGTTATCGGCTCCGCCGCCTGCTACGGGGATGCCAGCAGGCAGGCCGAGGTGGGCGGCGGCATTGGCGATGAGCGTGCCACAGATCTCGGTTGAGCCGCATACAGGTGGCACGAACGATGGTGGCAGATCGAGCGCGGCGAGCACTTCGTGCGCCCAGTCGCCAGTGTGAATATCGAGCAGGTTCGTCCCGGCAGCATCGGAGCGCTCGATGGCGGATTTGCCGGTCATGCGCCAGCGTATGTAATCTTTGGGCAGGAGCAATAGCCGTACGCGCGCGAATGCCTCCGGCTCGTGGTTGCGCACCCAGAGCACCTTGGCCGCGGTGAAGCCGGTGAGGGCGGGGTTACCGGTGAGGGCCACCAAACGCTCTAATCCGACACGCGCGTGGATCTCATCGCATTCGGCGCCGCTACGCTGATCAGCCCAGATGATGCAGGGGCGAACGACTACACCTACATCGTCGAGCAGGACGGCCCCGTGCATCTGCCCGGAGAGCCCAATACCACGGATTGCGTCAGGGGCTATGGCCGCATCTGCCAGACAGGCGCGAATGGCGATGGCACACGCAGCCCACCAATCATCGGGATTCTGCTCCGCCCAACCGGGATGCGGATGGTAGAGCGGATAGGGTGCAAAGCCCGTGGCGAGTACGGACCCGTCGTTTGCCCGCGCGATGATCGCTTTGATGCCGGTCGTGCCTACGTCTATGCCGAGCAGCACGTCGCCGGCGGTTTCTCGATGCGCCTGCATGCCTGACTATCCTCCATATGTTCTCCGGTCGCGGTGGGAGTGCGCGCGACGGCAGTGCCGCCCTTGCCGACGATACACCGTGACTCAGTAGCCGTAATCGACAGGCGCGGCGAGTCGACGCTCGCGTGGTGCCAGGGCATGCCAGCGCTCCGTGCCGAGCCGCTCGATATAGGTAGCGCGGTCTGGCACAGCGAGCACCTGCTCATGCAGCCAGTCGTCGAATCCTTCGGGTGTATGAGTGCGTTTGTGATATTCGGCAAAGTAGGCGTGATCGCGATTGTAGTAGCCCTGAACCGGCGATGGATGCGCGCCGCCTGGGACGTGCACCACCGCAAGCGTCTTGGCGGCGGGGGCGAGCACACGATTGGGATCGCTGAGGATGACCTCAGATGGAACGATCTCCTCAGCGGTGTAGATGACGCCGCGCGCCGCGAGTGCCGCCTCCTCGGAGATGCCCAAGCCGCCCCAAACGTGTGCCCGCCCATGAGCATCGGCGCGTTGCACGTGGATGATTGCTACGTCCGGCTGGAGCGCAGGCACGAGCAACGTGGGCGTGCCGTCGAATGGCGAGGCGGCAGGTCGAATGGTGGGATGGTCGCGGGCGATATCGCTCCCTAGCAGCGAGCGCATGGGGATGTATGGGACGCCGAGTGCGCCAGCCAGCAGCGCCAGGCCGACGCTGTAATTGCTGTGATCTACGACGGAGATGGGGTGTGGTTGACCCTTTTCGGTGGCGCGGCGATAGTTGTAGCCGAGCCCTTCGCTGACATTGCCCACCCAGGCGGCGATGACGCGGGAGACGCAGCCCGCGCCGATGAGCTGATCAAAGAGAATATCTGAGATCGGGCCAATGAGAGTCAGGTCGCGCCGCCGCTGGCGGATAAGCTCGTGTCCGGCGGCGAAGGGGATAAGCGGCTCCAGGGCGAGACCCACCGCTATGCTGCTGCCATCGGGCACGTGCCGCGCGATGGCCTCGCGCATAGTGAGGAGCTTCGAATCAGTGCTGGTGTCGCTCATCGGCTGTCTCCGTGTTATCTCCTATCGCCATAATGGATGGCGCCCCTCGGGAACTGAGTCGTTGCGCTGGCCCTGCTGTAGGGCGTATGAGAATGCGTGACTCGGCGCCCACTGCTCCATCGTGCCGCAGGCCCGGAACCCTAGCTCTTCATAGAGGTGGCGGGCTTCGGCGGTGGCGGTGAGCGCGGCGAGTATGCAGCCTTCCGCGCGAGCGTCGCTCAGGGCGAGGGCGACGAGGTTTCCAGCAATGCCGCGTCTGCGAGCGCCGGGCAGCGTAGCAACATTGTAGATCAGGACGATACCGTTGCGCGCCATGGTTGTCAGCGCGGCGACGGGGTGTCCATTCAGCGTTGCGTAGTATGTGCGGACGCCGGGGCTGTAGAGCGCCCAGCGCGCCATCGGCTCCCACATGAGATAGTAGACCTCGCAGATGACGTTGAGTGCTGTATGTGCCTCGTTCTCTGTTCGCGCGCGAGAGAGGGTTGTTCCGGCGGCTGGCGAGCGATAATGGGAGCGCCAGCCGGGCAAGGAAAGCGTCATGGAGGTAGAGCCACCCCAACTCTGCATGCCCAGCGCCCGCAACCGTTCACGCAGTCCCTGCGGCTCCAGGCCAGGAGTGACCCACCACTGGAATGGGAGGCGATGCTGGCGGAACGGCGCGATGACCCGTTCGATGTCTGCGCTGCCGATGGGTCGCTCTGCGCGATAGCACATGACGAGGTTGAGCAGCATCTCGGGAATGCCGGGAGTGTACACTCGCAGATACTGCTCCGCTGGATCTGCCACGTGTTCGACAATGGTGCGCGAAACTGCCTGAACTTCGCCAAGCGCGGCCCAGGGAGCTGCCCAGGCGTCCTCGACGGCGCGCGCCATCTGGCTGAGCTGATCCAGGACCATCGCGGTTTCCTCTCTTGGCTGTATCTGCACGCAACGCGAACCGCATGCTACTATGCGGCATTTCTCTGGGGGACATTGTAGCATGCGGCTGCGTGACTCGGCTGGAAGGGACCGCTACTCGATAATGGCAGCGGAGACCGAGTAGATCGGCGGCAGGAAGTCCGCGATCAGGCGCCAGGAATCGCCGCCGTTAGTGGTGGCGAAGAGCTGGCCGGTGTTGGTGCCAACGTAGACGCCGCAGGGGTCGTGGCGATCGGCGGTCATGCCATGGCGCAGCACGCCCAGGCGCACGCCCGGACCTGACGGCAGGCCTTCGGTCAGCGGCTCCCATTGCTCGCCGCCGTCACGGGTGCGATAGATGGTGAACTGCTGGCCGACGTTGTGGCGCTGCATGGGGTCTTCGACGAGGACGAAGACGGTATCAGGGTGATGTGTGTCGAGGGCGATGGGGAAGCCAAACTCGGAAGGAAGGCTGCCCTGAATGTCGATCCATTCGGTGCCGCCATCCAGACTCTTGTAGATGCCGCAGTGGTTTTGCTGGTATAGCACGTCAGGCTGGGTCGGGTGCTGGACCATCCGGTGGATGCACTGGCCGAATTCAGGATAGATGTTGGGCTGGAAGCCGGCACGCACATTCTTATTCATGAATGACCACGTCTGGCCGCCGTCGTCGGATCGCAAGCAGCCCACCGCCGAGATGCCTACCCAGATGCGGTTGGGATTGGCATAGTCGGGGATAATGGTGTGGAGGCAGAGGCCGCCGGCCCCAGGCTCCCATTGCGAACGCGTGGGATGCGATGCCAGCCCTTCATTGAGCGCCCAGGTGCGGCCACCGTCTTCGCTGATCCAGAGGCTGGCCGGGTCTACGCCGGCGTAGACAACGTCCCGCTCGTCGGCGCGTCCTGGCTCGATGGTCCAAATGTTTTTGAGCTTTTCGCCGCTGCCTTCGGGGAACTGGATGCCGCGCTCGGGCTCTTGCCATGTCTGGCCGAAGTCGTCGCTGTAGCGCAGGAATGTGCCGAAGAAGTCGCCATTGTCGGCGGCGAAGAGGCGCTGCTTGCCGTGACGCTGGTCGAGTGTGGCGGAAAAGATGCGGTTGCCCGCGAGCGAGGTGGGGATAACCTCCCATGTGTCGCGTGTGTGTGATGCGAGGAGGAATAAGCCGCGTTTGGTGCCGACGGAGAGGATCGTGGTGCCGCTGGGATAGTGTGTGGGAGCAGCCATTGGGTCTACCTCCAGTTCAAACTCTACTATGTCCGGTGCGCGGACTACATGTGCCCAGTTCAGCCAGGGCGAGCGCGCGATGGGCAGATAGATCAGCCGCCAGCCACGGACGGCAGGATGTGAACTGATGCGCCATCACGCACGGATGTGTCGAGTCCTGAGAGATAGCGAACATTGACGCCGTCGAGGAAGATGTTGACGAACGGGCGAAGCTCACCGGTCTCGTAGCAGAAATTGAAGCGGAGGCCGGGAAGCTCGTGATCGAGCGCGTCGATCACGTCGCGGATTGTCTGCCCTGATACGTCGATGTGGGAACGCTGGCCGATGCGGGTGCGCAAGGCTGTAGGTAGGGTTACTGTGACGGTCACGCCAACTTTGGACGACGTCATACTCACCTCCATTTCATGGTATCCAAGATGGAAGAACGCAGCCCGCTGGAGTATATGGCTGGTTGTGCACTTGTCCCAAATTCATAGGACTACAGGCTATTGCCATGTGGACGAATGAGCTATGGTACCCGCGCATGTCAAGAACATTCCTGGCAGCAGGTGAGAAAGCGGAAACGTGAGTATCGGACTCCTGCTTTTGACGAATAAGGGCATGTGACATGTGGCGATATAGTCATTGCCGGAGATATTGCCGGAATCATTGCCGATTTTGTTGCCGGCGGTGTTGCTGGCGAGACTTCCGTCGAATATTGCGCATTTTCTCGTTTTTGACTCGTGCGAGGCGGGCGGTGATGCGCATAACCTTTCCCCGGCACCTCCCCAGTTCAGGGAGCGGAGCGTGGGGCGAGTGGGGTAGTAGGATTGTTGCCGGAGACATTGCCGGGGATGTTGCCGATTTTTTGCCGGAAATGTTGCCGGGGCAGTGGTGAGGGTGGGATGATTTGCGCGAGTGCTGGTTTTTTCAGGGGAGCGCGGGGCCGTCCCCGCCGCCTGGGTTATGGTGAGGAGGCGTACGACATTGCCGCTTTTGCCGATTTTGTTGCCGGAGATATTGCCGATTTTGTTGCCGGAAATATTGCCGGAATCGTTGCCGGAGATATTGCCAATGCCAGGAAGAGGAGCGATGGGTAGCTCGTGGCGCGTCCACGGTTGCCGTTTTTGCAGGCAATCCCAGTTGGATGAGATGCACATGCGGATGATTCCTTTCTGAGCGTGACGGAGACACGTCTTGGTGAGAACGTTGTCAGCCATGCAAGTGGTGACGAGACCACTCTATCAGGCGACGCATTCCTATTTTGGTTGTTCATTCTAATATAGCACAAAAGTTCTAGTTTGTCAAGGACGCAGTGAAAGTGGGTAGACATTCATGGAGGTGGTCTGTGATTGATTATGTGGGTCATTGGGAGGATACGTATGTCTTTGGGATCCGTGATGCCACGGGACGCCGTGGCATCACGGTTGGAACGTGCAGTGTGTAGGTGGTTAGTCGCCAGTCCCCGCGGATTGGGGCAGACTCGTGGCTGCGTTACGCATCTTGGATGTGTCAAATATCAGTCTGTCCGCCTGGATTTTGCCGTCTTTGATGGTGAGGAGCTCTGCTGAGGGAATAGGACCGAACGGAGTAGTGGTCACCTCGTACATGATAAGTGCCTGCTGGTCATCGCCAAAGGCGGCGAGGATCTTCAGGCCGGTAACGGTGCTGGCGAAGCGCGTCAACGCTTCCATGTAGGCCTTATCTCCAGTTGTGTGGTTCATTGGGCCGTCGAAGACGATGTCGTGGGCGACGTAACTAGCGGCGGTGTCCATGTCGTGGCTGGTCCAGGCTTGGGTGAAGGCGAGGCCGATGGCGAGCGGTGTTTGCTGTTGGGACATGCTGATCTCCTTTTCGCTGGGACAGGTAGTTGTGGGACAGCGTCTGTCGCACCTCGTTGGAAGTACACTCGTTAGACTGTGGCGGGGTGGAAAATTGTGCGGTCTGGGTGAGGCAATTTTTGAACAGGTATTGTTGTGTTGATCAGTTGGGCGTTGGGGAGGTGATGGCGGCGAGGGCGGCTGTGTGGTATAGCGAGGATGAGTGGATCTCCGGACGCATGTGGGGCTGGCTGTGTCGGGGTTTTGCACGTGTGCTGAGAGCGAGGTAGCGGAGTGGCATCAGGAAAGCGGACGAGACGGAATGTATCGGGCGGGGTGGTTCCCCATGATATTTCAGGGGACGTTAGCTCCGTGATAGAGCCGTATCGCCGGGAGTTATCGCTGCACTGCTATCGCATGATGGGCTCGTTGCAGGATGCCGAGGATATGGTGCAGGAGACAATGCTGCGTGCGTGGCGGCACTTCGATACGTTTCACGGAGCGGCATCGCTGCGCACCTGGCTGTATACGATTGCCACAAATGTTTGCCTCGATGCTCTGAAGAAGCGCCAGTCACGCACACTGCCAATGGCTGGGTATCCTGTTGCCGATCCACTGCGACCGATTGCCGCGGCTACTGCCGAAGCGCTCTGGCTCGAACCCCTCCCTGATAGTTGGCTAGTAGAAGCCGCGGAGAATCCCGAGGCGCGCTTTACCAGACACGAAAGCGTCTCACTCGCGTTCCTCACGGTTCTGCAGTTGTTGCCGCCGCGCCAACGGGCGATTGTGATTCTGTGCGACGTGTTGGAGTGGCATGCGAGCGAAGTGGCGGAACTGCTCGGGCTCTCGGCGTCGGCAGTGAACAGCGCGCTGCATCGCGCGAGGGTCACGCTCGCGAAGAACTATCGCAGTGATGACCAACGGGAGATGGTGCAAGAGAGACACGTTGATGATGCGATGAATGCACTGTTGCATCGCTATATGTGTGCGTGGGAGACGGACGATGTCGATGGGATCGTGGCGCTGCTGAAGGAAGATGCGACGCTGGCTATGCCACCGATCCCTTCGTGGTATCAGGGGCGGGACGCGGTTCGCGCGATACTTGCCGTGGGGCCGTTCGGAGTCGAGGTGCCGCGACGGTGGCGGCTACGTCAGACGCGCGCCAATGGACAGCCAGCGTTTGTCTTTTATCGCGCAGACACAGCGAGCGGCAAGTATACCGCCTTTGGTGTTCAGGTTGTCACGGTGGATTCTTCCAGTCCGACAGGTCAGATCGCCGATATGACGATCTTCAAGAATGCAGCGATTGTGCCGCTCTTTGGCTTTCCGCTGGAGATTGGGGGGTGAGCGCTGGGCATATGACATCACGTTCCCTGATATAGGGTACTATAATGGGGGTGGTTCCGGGCGGCACGCCAGCGAGGGCGTGGTGATCGCCAGAGGATGCACGATGTGGTGCTGGGATTTTCGCGGGCGGCGGTGACGATTCCGCGCTCGTAGTGATTGCGTCGCTATCCAGTTCATCCCACAACGATTTTAGGAGGACGACACACGTGGCACAGACGACCGATGTGACCCTGCAAGAGGTGGTAGCGAAGTCACCACGCAAATGGGTATATCTCTTCTCTGAGGGCAACGCCAAGATGCGCGACCTGCTCGGCGGCAAAGGCGCAGGCGTGTCAGAGATGACCAATGCAGGGCTTCCGGTGCCGCCGGGCTTCACGATTACGACAGAGGCTTGCAACGAGTATTACCATGCGGGCAAGCAGTTCCCCGACGGCATGTGGGACCAGGCACTGGCGGCGCTACGCACCGTCGAGGAGCAGACTGGCAAGAAATTTGGCGATGCCTCCAACCCGCTGCTCGTCTCCGTGCGCTCGGGCGCTAAGTTTTCCATGCCGGGCATGATGGATACCGTGCTGAATCTGGGTCTGAATGACGAGACGGTCAAGGGCATCATCGCGCTGAGCAACGATGAGCGCTTCGCCTACGACGCCTATCGTCGCTTCGTGCAGATGTTCTCCAAGATCGTGCTGGATGCCAAGCCGGACGCTTTCGAGCAGAAGATCGAGGAGTACAAGCACAAGACGGGCGCGGCGACCGACGCCGATATTCCCGCCGCTGCGCTGAAGCAGATGGTGGAGGACTTCAAGCAGATCGCGCGCGACTCGTCGGGCAAAGCGTTTCCTGAGGAGCCTCTCGAACAACTGCGTTACGCTATCGAGGCGGTCTTCGCTTCGTGGAACAATAAGCGCGCGATAGACTATCGCAACTTCAACAAGATTCCCCATGACCTGGGCACGGCGGTCAACGTCCAGACGATGGTCTTTGGCAACATGGGCAACGATAGCGCCACCGGCGTCGCTTTCACGCGCAACCCCTCGACGGGCGAGAAGAAGCTGTACGGCGACTATCTGATCAACGCGCAGGGCGAGGACGTGGTGGCGGGTATCCGCAATACGTCGCATATCGATAAGCTCAGCCAGGAGATGCCGGGCGTTGCCGAGCAGTTCGCGCAGATCGCGCAACGGCTGGAGCAACACTATCGCGACGTGCAAGACCTGGAATTCACCGTCGAGCGCGGACGGCTGTATATGCTGCAGACACGCTCGGCGAAGCGCACTGCGGCGGCGGCGGTCAAGATTGCCGTGGATATGGTCAATGAGGGCCTGATCACGAAGGAAGAGGCGATACAGCGCGTCGAGCCGGGGCAGGTGGTGCAATTGCTGCTGCCACGCTTTGACGACCAGGATATCGCGCGCGCGGCGAAGGATGGCAGTGAGCTTGCCAAGGGCGTGAATGCGTCGCCCGGTGCGGCGGTCGGCAAGGCGATCTTCGACGCGGACCGCGCTGAGGCGGCGGGCAAGGCGGGGGAGAAGGTAATCCTGGTACGCCAGGAGACCAGCCCTGATGATGTGCATGGCATGCTCGCGGCCAAGGGCATCCTGACGAGTCGCGGCGGCACGGGTAGTCATGCGGCGGTGGTGGCGCGCGGATTGGGCCTGCCAGCAGTGGTCGGCTGCGAGGCGATCCGCGTGGACTATGAGCAGCGGCTCTTCGAGGTTCGTGGCACGGGTGCTGTGGTGCGCGAGGGCGACGAGATCTCGATCGACGGCACGACGGGCACGGTCTATAAGGGCGCGATCAAGACGAATGAGGCCAACTTCGAGGAAGAGCACGATCTGCGTACCTTGCTCGATTGGGCCGATTCGTTCCGGCGGCTTGGCGTTTGGGCGAATGCCGATTACCCGCGCGATGCGCAGCGGGCCGTCATGTTCGGCGGCGAGGGTATCGGGCTGTGCCGCACCGAGCATATGTTTATGGAGCAAGAGCGCCTGCCGATCGTGCAGGAGATGATCCTGGCGCCGACCAAAGAGGAGCGGCAGAAGGCGCTCGACCGGCTGCT
>DASVOW010001114.1:0-1809 GCA_036383155.1 Ktedonobacterales bacterium | reverse complement strand
CTGGCGGATCTGCTCTGGCGCTACGGCGAGGAACGGCGCTCGCGGGCGATAGCCCGACGCATCGTCGAGGCGCGTAGACGGGTGCCCATCGAGCGCACTGGTGAGTTGGCGCAGATCGTCGCCTCGGTCGTCCATGGGCGGCCCGGGGGCATCCATCCGGCCACGCGCACCTTCCAGGCGCTGCGCATCGCCGTCAACGACGAGCTTGGCAGCCTGGAAACGGTGTTGCTAGCCGCGCTTGACGTGCTGGCGCCGGGCGGGCGCATCGCCGTCATCAGCTTTCATTCGCTGGAGGATCGCATCGTCAAGCATTTCTTCCAGGCAGAGGAGCGCGGCTGCATCTGTCCGCCGGAGTTGCCGGCCTGCGTGTGCGGGCGGTCGCCCCGGCTGCGCATTCTGACTCGTCATCCTGTGACCGCGGGCGAAGACGAGCTGGCGCGCAATCCGCGCGCACGTAGCGCCAAGCTGCGTGTCGCGGAGCGCATCTAGCCCATCCGGCCTTGCGCCGCTCTCCTTATGTGAGTGTCCGCGAGGGGGCGCTGTGTACCTGAACAATCGAATATGGCGAAGAGCAAAAACGCCGCACGCCCTCTCCGGGGGGAATACGGCACAGCTCATGCTCTGTCTCATCTGTGTGGAACCAGCGGCACGGTGTCGTGCCTTGCCGCATAACCTCCACGCAGACCTGCACTCATCCGATGGCATCAGCCGCCCTGCGCAACGCATGGAACGCTGGCTCTTCGGCGATAGGGAGGAGGCGAATA
Source organism: Ktedonobacterales bacterium (assembly GCA_036383155.1). Lineage (GTDB taxonomy): Bacteria > Chloroflexota > Ktedonobacteria > Ktedonobacterales > JADMIN01 > DASVOW01. The sequence continues at coordinate 1,045 of DASVOW010001114.1, read as the reverse complement.
TAGCATGAGTGATCCACATGGCATCTCCGATAGTGCGCATAGTCGTGTCGAGGCGGCGCCAGTGCGTTTGCGTTCTGCCTTGCCAGTGCGGGCGCCGCTGGCTCTCGCATTGCTGGGCGCGGCGGTAATCGGTATCATGGCGTTGTTTTACGTCCATGAGGTCACCAGCCTCACGGCAGCCAACGACGAGCTGCATGCCCTGCAGACAGAGCAGACGCGCCTGGAACGCCAGGATGCGCAGTTGCACGCGCAGCTTGGCGAGGTGACGAGCCCCGCGTACATCGACCAGCGCGCCCGCGCGGCAGGCTTAACGCCCAACGGTGCGGCTACACCTGTGACCGTTGTCGTCCACGATCCCAATGCCGGAGGCCAGCCATGAGTCGCTCCACACCAAACACCCCGCGCACCGGTTTACCGACGCCTGGGGAGGCGCGGAGCACGTTGGTAGATGCTTTGCGCGAGCAGCGTGCCCGCGACCGTTCTGAGCGCGGGACACTGGCACGGGCGCGTTGGCGTCAGGGTGTCATCTTCTTGCTGATCGTCGCGGCGCTCGGAGCATTGCTCCTGCGCACAGCCTATTGGCAGCTGGATTTACAGCGTGCGCTAGCCGGCCGCGCCGATGCCGAGCACCTACGGGCCATTAGCCTTCCCACGGGTCGCGGGGAGATCCTGGATGCTCGCGGACGGCTGCTGGCGCTCAGCGTAACGGAGGATACGGTGATCGCGGATCCCGATGTCATCCGCTCAGGGCGGGCGCTCGATACTACAGCACAGGCGCTTGCTAACATGCTTGGTCTGTCTAAGGCTAGTGTGCGTGGCCAGCTCAACGTTACCGGCGCATACGTGCGGCTGCGGGATGCCAATGGGCGGATAGTGCTGGCGACCCAGGCACAGAGCGCGGCGCTCGGCGCGGACATTAGCAACGGAACGCTGCCGGGCATCGCGCTGATTCCGGCGGTGCGGCGCGTCTATCCGGCTGGGGGGCTCGCAGCCCAAGCGCTCGGTTTCGTGCGCGTAAGCGATGGCGCGGGGCAGTATGGCATCG
>DASVOW010001113.1:0-40620 GCA_036383155.1 Ktedonobacterales bacterium | reverse complement strand
ATAGCTATTCTAGCTGCCTCATCCTCTGGCTCGCCAAGGAGGCGCTGCGTCATCTGAGTGCGATATCGCTGAAATCCAGCATCCGGCTCTATGTCGCGCCATTCATTCACCGCCAGCGCTTCCAGCATCAGGCGCCGCGCCTGTGCCCAGGTGAGCGGAACTAGTTCTCGCTCCGACTCGCTGCGCAGCCCATCCACCACATCAGTATGAAAGCGACTTCGACTCATCGCGTCCAGTTGCTCGAAATGTTCGACCCCCTCGCGCCAGAAACTCAATTGCAGCAGTTGGCCCCGCAGAAAGTTGGGATCCTGTCCTTCCTGCCATCCCATCAGCAACGTGATCTCGCCTTGCTCGCGAGTGCGTGTGGCGAATCCCTCAGCGAATATTGGACCTGTTGGCACTGTTATGTCGGTAGCCTGTGCACGTGTGCTGATCGTTGTGGGAGTAACGGCCGTGGACGCAGCCCCAGCGGGCAATGGGATCACAAATGAAGGCAACGTCCCAATGGAGCGCAACCGGATGCGTGAGCGCCTTGCCTCCCGGGCAACCTCCTTGCGCATATCGAGCTCGCCTATCGCCTGTGCCACATCTGCCGCGTCGCGTGCGGTCGACCCACGCTGCTCCCCCAACCGTTGCGCAAAGGTCAAAGCCACATCATCAGACAGCGTGCGGATTGGGTCGAGCTTGCCTACAACCGCCTCGCGACCCTCAGCCTGCGCCTCGCGCAACATCTCTGCCAGTGTACCGAGAGCGCCAATCTGTGCCTCGATCTGCGCCTGCTGCTCCGCCGAGAGTTGCACCTTGGCCTCGCGTTCGCGTTGAGGCGTCGTCCGCCGTGCCTCGTGCCGGTGTTGTCCTCGCCGCTTTTCCCGCGCCATGACTTTGCGCTCCTCTCCAGGCTTCCCGCTCACCTCGTGGGCTGCTCTCACACGCCGCAACATGCAATTCTAGCACGCCCCCGCCGCATCCCACAATGGTAGCACTCTGTCGCAACCAGAGCTGTTGTTCTTGTAGTTAGAGCTAAACATCTCTTTGGCCCATTGGCTCCTGTTCCTCCGATGCTTCAGGTATCCCGATTAGTGAGTCCTGTGCCTTGTGGATGCATAAGGTCATGTGATACACTATCAGGCAGGGCGGGGCACGGTGGCGGAGACGCTGGCGAGACCCCGCCTGACATATTGAATGAAGCCCGACCACCGTCAGAAGAGAAACGCATGGAATTGACATGGCTGGGGCATTCGTGCTTCCGCCTGCGTGGGAAAGATGCCACGCTCATCACAGATCCCCCCTCACCTGCAACCGGGTACAGCCTCGGTCGCATCACTGCCGACATCGTCACTATTAGCCATCCCCATCTCGGGCATAACTATGTCAAAGGTGTTGGCGGCGATCCAAAGGTAGTCGAGGGGCCGGGCGAGTACGAGATCCAACAGATCCTCATCACGGGCGTGCAGACCTATCACGACCGCGAGCGCGGCAAGCGCCTCGGGCGCAATACCGCTTACCTCATAACGATGGACGACGTGCAGATCTGTCACCTGGGTGACCTGGGCGATCTTCTCGACGACCGTTCCCAAGAGGCACTCAATGGTGCGGATGTGTTGCTGGTGCCAGTCGGCGGCGGCAATGCGCTGGATGCCGAGCGTGCAGTCGAAGTCATCGCGCAGATCGAGCCACGGCTGATCGTACCGATGCACTATGCCACGCCTGCATATAAGCCGAGTGGCGAGCCGCTGGATGGAGTAGACAAATTCTGTCACGAGATGGGAGTGGAGGTCTCTGATCCACAACCTAAGCTGGTCATTACCAAAGCGACCTTGCCAACAGAGACACAAGTAACGCTGTTGACGTATCGGGGATAACCACCGCAGCTAACAGTCGAAGAGAGGAGGGGCTAGACTCACAATAGGGGTACTAGCCCCTCCGGCTTTGCCAGCGCGAATGCCCCCATATGTTGCGACACTGAAAGCAACGCATGGCGGCTCGCGCGATATACCTGAGCGGAGCGGGATACGACGCAAATACAACCAACGACTCGTTATCTAGAGCAAGACGACCCAATAGCGGAACATCTGCAAAGGGACGTAGCAAGACACAGTGGACTCAGGGGAGCGTGACATGGCGAAATTTATGTTTGTAACTGGTGGCGTCGCGTCTTCGGTTGGTAAAGGCATCGCTGTTGCCTCGATCGGGCGGTTGCTCAAGAGCCGCGGACTCTCTGTGGCGATTATGAAGCTTGACCCATACATCAATGTAGACCCTGGCACCATGTCGCCATACCAGCATGGCGAGGTCTTCGTCACCGATGATGGCGCAGAGACCGACCTCGATCTAGGCCACTACGAGCGCTTCACCGACGAGGCGACGACGCAGGCCAGCAATGTTACCACTGGCCAGGTCTACGCCTCTGTAATCGCTAAAGAGCGGCGCGGCGAGTACCTTGGCGGTACGATTCAGGTCATCCCGCATATCACAAACGAGATCAAGGAGCGCATCCACTCACTGGCTCGCACCAGTGGGGCTGACGTAGTGATATGTGAGGTCGGCGGTACTGTCGGCGACATTGAGGGTGAGCCTTTCCTCGAAGCTATCCGTCAGATGCGCACAGAGGTCGGGCGTGACGATGTTCTCTATCTGCATGTGACCCTGCTCCCTTACATTGGCGCCACCAAAGAACTCAAGACAAAGCCGACACAGCATAGCGTCAAGGAACTGCTACGTGCTGGTATCCAACCTGATGTAATCCTCTGCCGCTCCGACTACCCGGTGAGTGACGAGATCCGCGAGAAGATTGCCCTCTTCTGCAACATCCAGCGCCGGGCGGTGATCCCTTTGGTGACAGCTGACAGCATCTATGAGGTACCGCTGATGCTTGAGGGTGCTGGCCTGGGCGACTACATCGTCGAGACGTTGCGCATCGAGTCGGCGCAGCCTGCCCAGCTGGATGAGTGGCGCGAATTGGTGAGCCGTATCGAGACTGAGAAGCCAGTCGTTCGCATTGCTCTTGTTGGCAAGTATGTGGCGCTCCACGACGCCTATCTTTCGGTGGTTGAGGCGCTCAACCATGCCTCCTGGGCCAATGGCGTCGATGTTCAGATCGAGTGGGTCAACTCCGAGATATTGGAAAGCGCATGGGATGAGTTCGAGCCTCTGCTGGCTTCTGTCGATGGCATCGTCGTGCCGGGTGGCTTCGGCCATCGCGGTATCGAGGGCAAAATCAAGGCGGCACAACTTGCCCGCACGCGCAATATCCCCTATCTTGGCCTCTGTCTGGGTATGCAGGTCGCGGTTGTCGAGTTTGCGCGTAACGTGCTGGGCCTAGCCGATGCAAACAGCTCCGAGTTCAATCCCGAGTCACACAATAAGGTGATCGATCTGATGGTGAGCCAGCGCAATATCGCCGACAAAGGTGGGACGATGCGGCTGGGTCAATGGGTCTGTTGCCTCGCTTCCGGCAGCAAAGCCGAGGCTGCTTACGGCCAATCAATCATCTTCGAGCGCCACCGCCACCGCTACGAGTTTAACAACAGCTACCGGCGCCAGATGGAGGCCGCTGGGATGATGCTCAGTGGGCGCTCAGCGGATGGCAGCCTGATTGAAATCGCGGAGGTCAAAGATCACCCGTGGTTCGTTGGCACACAGTTCCACCCGGAATTCAAGAGCCGCCCCACACGTCCACATCCACTCTTCCGCGACTTCATCACCGCGTCCGCCCGCCGTGCGGGTCTCAACGCCGAGGCTGCCACTGGCAGACTCGCCTCCGCCAAGCAGAGCGAGGCTACTCCGATAGCCAACGGGCACGATACGCACGCGACTGGTGCCCTCAGTGGCGGCGTCGCCGCGCAGCAAGCCTGATCGCACACGCATCTCTGATACACACTCAGGCGGGAGCGCTTGCTCCCGCCTGAGTGTGTATCATGTCAAATGGCATAGCTAGTTGTGCACGGTCCAGATGTTGCCTGGTCCTGCATAACTACTTGACTCGCCCCAAACTATCTGCGTGACATTGGCGCTGTCCACGTCCATCTCGAAGTAGTCACCATAGGGTAGGCCAAAGCCGTTGGCCATGAGGTAGTTATAGCCCGGCACATAGCCGGAGATGCGTGTCTCGCCGCTCCATGTCGCCCCGCCATCAGTGCTGGACCGATACCAGACGTTCCAACTGCCGCTGATGCGTGTGTCGGTCCAGCCTACTCGCACGTCGCCTGCGATAGTTCCTGTGGTAATCGCAGGGAATGCATGCTCTACGCCCTGCGGTGCCAGCGAGACATCTTGCCGTACCGAGAAGGTCGCACCATGGTCAGTCGATTTGGCGAAATAGATGCGCTCTGGCGCATAATCCGTTTGGTCCACTGTCGCGTTCCACAGAATATATGCGGTATCATCGCTTCCAATCGCCATCGAGATCGCCGCGCCCAGGAAGGCGAATCCACAATTGTTACAGGGGTACGGTGCACCGCTGACGCCGACTTTTCTCAATAGCCAGGTGGCGCCACCATCGTGCGAGACGCTGGTCCACAGGTTTACCGGACCTTTTGCCTGGCCATTCTGGGTGTACCCGTCGAAGCCGAAATAGATGTTACCCTGCGAATCGATGCCACCACCACCTCCGAGCGACCAGCCAAGCTGGTCGCTGCCGTCGCTAACAAGCGTGTTGCTCCAGGTCTGGCCGCCATCGTGTGAGATTGCAGCGTAGACCTTTTGTACGGCGTTGTACGCCACGGCGACAGTTGCACCGCGCACAGCCAAAATGTCTTTGTCCGTTGCGCGCTGGAGATTCTCGATGATAGTTGGCCCACTCCAGGTTTGCCCAAAGTCAGTAGATTTCATGATTGCGATGGACGATTTGCTCTTCTGCAGGAAGGCAGCCCAGACCGTCTTGCCATCCACTGGATCGACGGCGATCTGCGAATCATATTGTCCGCCCTGCACAACCTCGGGATCAATGGCGTGTGGCTGGCTCCAGGTCGTGCCGCGGTCACCCGATACTTGCAGGATCAGATGCTGGTCGCATGAGGAGCAACTCGTCTGTCCTGCCAGGTCATAGTGCTTATACAGTGCGTAGACATGTCCATAGCGGTCCGTCGCAATCGCTGGTTCCCAGTCATCTCCGGCAATGAAACCCAAACGCGTCTGGGTTGTGAAGCCTGGCCTACCAGGCGGAGATGTCGCACCAGCGGGGCGCGGGAGCAAGGCAGAACCGAGCGCGAGCGTGAGCGTGAGTCCCAGTGCAAGCAAGAGAACTGTCACCATTGGTAGGTGAATCGAACGGGTACGCATACACCCTCCAAAGCGGATTGATCGGCCAGCCGCCTGCGATACGGCTTCTGATCGCTGAAAGCAGTCAAAGTGGCACCTAATATAGCATGCCAGGAGCATTGTGTCACATCAGGCAACGAAAGGGTGTATGCCAAGTTTGGGGGCGTGACAGGCACTAATCGATGGGTTAGCTCATGATGGCAAGCAAAAGAAAACCCGCTCGACGAGCGGGTTTTCTGTGGCGGAAGGGGTGGGATTCGAACCCACGGGAGGGGAAACCCCCTCCAGCGGTTTAGCAAACCGCCGCACTAGACCTACTATGCGACCCTTCCATGGTGCCAAAGGGGGGACTCGAACCCCCACGCGGGTGAACCGCACAACGCCCTGAACGTTGCGTGTCTACCAATTCCACCACTTTGGCGTGTTGCCTTCGTCAGAAGGCACTCTTAATGATACGCTAGTGCGTCGCTGCTGTCAAGCTACACGACGACTGAATTGGCCATTGGCGCATGGGTCGTGTCTTGAAGCTGCTGTTCAGATACGGGCGTCGCGACACGACCCACTCTCGCATTACCCTACGGGCGCACACTGGATATCTCGGCACGCTGATCTGCTTGCTCGCCCGCATGTTCTGATGCGCTCGGACGTGCAGTCGGTGCCGCACTGACAGGCAACATCATCGCCTTGATTTCGAGGAACTCCTCAATGCCATACCTGCCCAGCTCGCGGCCATTGCCCGACTGCTTGTAGCCGCCGAACGGCGCGAGTGGGTTGAACGGAGCCCCATTGATCTCGACCTGCCCGGTGCGCAGCCGCCGTGCCACGCGCTCCGCATGTGCGATATCGCCGGACCACACACCGCCAGCGAGTCCATATACGGTATCATTAGCGATACGGATAGCGTCTTCCTCGTCCTCGTAGGGCAGGATTGTGAGGACTGGGCCGAAGATCTCTTCTTGAGCGATGGTCATATCCGTGCTGGCCTCGCTGAAGATGGTTGGGCGCACAAAATAGCCCTTCTCGACGCCTTCGGGCGGTTCTACCCCACCTGTCACCAACTTTGCGCCCTCCGTAATGCCCTTGCGGATGTAATTTCGCACGCGCTCGCGCTGGGCATCTGAGACGAGTGGGCCAAGCCGGGTTGCCTTCTCGAACGGGTCGCCAGGGGTATACGTCTCAGCTGCCCTGCGCGCCAGCTCCTCGACCTCCGCCAGTCGCGAACGCGGCACGATCATGCGTGTGAGCGCACTGCATGTCTGGCCTGAGTTGAGGAAACACTTATTCACGCCGTCGGCTACAGCCTTTTCGAAGTCCGCATCCTCAAGGAGGATGTTCGGCGATTTGCCACCGAGCTCCAATGCGACAGCCTTGATCGTCTGGGACGCCAGCTCGCTCACCCGCCGCCCAGCACGCGTCGAGCCGGTAAACGACACCATATCGACGTCGGGATGCGCGACGATGGCTTCACCCACGACCGTACCTTTACCTGAAACGAGATTAAAGACGCCTGCCGGCAAGCCGGCCTTCTCGATGATCTCAGCTAGCAGGAAGGCATTGAGCGGTGCGACCTCGCTCGGCTTCAACACCACAGTGCATCCGGCAGCGAGCGCAGGAGCAACTTTCGCCGCGATCTGGTGTAGCGGGTAGTTCCAGGGGGTAATACAGCCGACAACCCCTACCGGTTCACGCACAACGAGTGTGGTGCCGATCTGCTCTTCAAAGACCATCTCCTCAAGAAGCTGGGGCATTGATGCGAACGTCGTCGTCGGCAGCCCTACCTGGATGATCTGCGCCAGTCTGTATGGCATGCCCATCTCCTGCGCGATCACCCGTGCAACTTCGGGAGTCTGTTCCTTCAGAATATCCGCGATCTTGCGCATATACTGGGCACGTTCCTTCACTGGCGTTTGCGACCACGCAGGGAACGCCGCCTTTGCCGCCTTCACTGCCTTATCCACATCCTCTGGCGTCCCTTCAGGAATGCGACCCATGACCTCCTCGGTCGTTGCATTGATGACATCAGTGGTCTTTGTACTGGTCGAGGAGATCCAGCGCCCCCCAACAAAGATCGCATCTCGAATGTGCAGCGTATCTTGCATCTCGCTGTGCTCCTTTGCCTACTAGCGACGTATTGACAGCCGAGGCCTTTCTCAGCTGTTGAGCCTCGTCTCGCGATTTTAGAGCCTATTCTGTATTATCTATCGCAGCGATGCACGGGAACAAGCCAGTACGCGGGCAGGCACTGCTGGCCTTAACGGGAGGCTGAGAATGATCGCCTGCCTAGTGCGTAAGCCTTCTTACTTGGCAGACGGTATCGCTAGCATTCCATAGTGCAGCTTCGTCAGGAGGACCCGCCGAACAGAGTCATCGATTTGCTTCTGGGAAAGAGTGCCGTCGAGCACTGCGTTCTTGATGACGTTGAACGCTTCATTGGTGGAACTGAGCGAGTATGTGCTGGAGATCATGTCAACGCCGGCCTCTACCGCATACAGCACGATCTGATCGAATGAATAGTGAGCTGATAGCGCCTTCATATAGATGCCGTCGGTCATTACGACGCCGTTGAAGTGGAGTTTGTCGCGCAGGATGCCGGTGATCATGGGTTTGGAGAGCGAGGCCGGGCGATCGGGGTCGACCGCTGGCATAACGACATGAGTCACCATGACCATTTCTACCTGCCCAGTAGCAATCAGCGAGGCGTACGGAGCCCAATCAACCTGCTCCAGCGTACCTAGGTCACGATCCAGGGTTGTCAGCGCCTTATGTGGATCCTGCTCGACCGCGCCCAAACCAGGAAAGTGTTTTAGACAACCTACTACCTGATGATTCTCCTGCAGGCCCGTGAGATAGGCGCCAGCCATCTTCGTCACCTGCTGCGGCGTCGAGCCGAAAGCGCGATCTCCAATCGCCCCGCCGCCAGTAGGCGTATTCAGCACATCCACCACGGGGGCCAGATTAGCATTGATGCCGAGACTGTAGAGCGTTTTGGCATCCTGCTCGCCGCGCTGCCTCGCGAAATTGGGATTGTTTGTCGCGCCGACCTCTGCCGCAGAGGGAAGAGGGCCCAAGATGCTGGCCAGCCGGTTGACTGACCCTCCTTCCTGGTCTGTCGAGACAAGCACGGGAATCTTGGCGTTAGCCTGGATTGCCTGATCGAGGGCGCGCGTTTGGTTCGGATTAAGAACGTTGTACGCATACAGGATCACCGAGCCGACATGGTAATGCGAGATCTCATACGCCAGTCCGTCGGTCATCTGGGATTCTTCGAACTCGATCATGATCATCTGACCGATCTTCTCGTCCAGTGTCATGTGTGAGAGCATCTGGTTGACGTACGCAACCTGGGCGGCATTCTGTGTTTGTCCAACCCAATCAAAGGCGTGGCGGTTCGGTGTACCTTGTACCGCTGACGGAACCGTTGGTGCAAGCGTCGGCGTCAGACCCATGCCCAGGTGCTGGGCTGAAGAGAGCATCTGGAGCACTGATACGGTAGCGACAGCAAGCACTAGCACCACGAGCAGCGCCGCAAATGTCAGCGGGAGACGCCTTGATACTGTTCGTCCCGTACGTCCCATTGATTGCTGCAGTGAAGGCGTCGCTGCGGTAGGGGTACGAACGGTGGTGGCATCGGCGATAGGGTCAAAGCCGGCGAGGGCAGTGGCGGGCATCTCCATGGGCGATTCATATGTGTGGCCTCCCCATGGTAGGACAGTAATCCCGGCGGGCGATGGCGGAGATAGACTTTTCTCGGTTGATAGCACATCGCTGGGCCCGGCCTGGGTACGAATAGCCATGGGCATTTCAATCGTCTGCACTTGGTCGATATGTGCATCCTGCGCCGATGGGGTAACGACAGAGCCCATCGGATCACGTTTCTCCATGTTCCGTTCCCTCACCAAATGCGCCGCCCTCTGTGCGATATCGCTAATTCACTCCATCGCCAGCGTCGTCATATTACCTGTTTTGTGTGGTGCAAGCATACATCTGTCCCGTACCGCCTATGATAACACGGAGCGGCTACCCATCCAGTTACATGGATCACACCTTTTACCAGGCCGGGCCGTGGGCCATCACGTGTGCGACTTATTCTGAAAGGGAATGTACGTGTTGAGTAACGTCTGTTGACACTGTGACTGATGAGAGATACTGTTTGATCGGGAGTGAACTGAGGTGCGGGCAGCATGTGTAGTGGCCCGGCCAGCGAGGAGCGCCGACGTGGTAACGACAACTGACACAGCGCAAACGGGATTCTTAGCGTCTGAACGAAATGTGCCTCAGGACGAATCGACGCACGCGCCATCTAACCGGAGCGACCATCCTGCTGTCACCGTCGACGTTGTGATCCTCACCGTGCGAGACCACCGCCTCGAAGTCTTGCTGATTAAGCGCTCGCATCCTCCTTTCGAGGGACAATGGGCTACGCCCGGTGGCTTCGTACGGCCTGATGAGTCTCTCGAAGATGCCGCCCGGCGCAAGCTGGAAGAGGTGACTGGCGCACGTGACGTGTATCTGGAGCAACTCTACACATTTGGCAATCCAGATCGTGATCCACGCATGCGCGTCATCACGGTGGTCTACTATGCGCTCGTTCGCCCCGATCAGCTGCAGGTGCCGACGGATGAACAGACGGATACGCGCCTCTTTTGGGCATACGATGTGCCGCAGCTTGCCTTCGATCACAACGAGATCCTGCAATACACGCTGCAACGGCTGCGCGGCAAGTTGGAGTATACGACCATCGGCTTCCAGTTGCTTGCCCACGAGTTTACGCTGAGCGAGCTGCAGGAGGTCTATGAAGCTATCCTCAATCGCCGGTTGGACAAGCGCAATTTCCGCAAGAAACTCCTGTTGACGCGCATCGTCGAGCCGACGCAGCATACGCGCATGACAGGCCAGCATCGCCCAGCGCGTCTCTATCGCTTCAATCCGCGCGCCAGCAAATAAGCCGAAAACTCTAAATTGCATCAGGATGGCAGTAAGAAGGGAGCGTCAAGATGCAGGAAATGAATGACGGTCCAACAGCAACAGCAGGTGATGCTTTGATCGTTGTGGACGTACAAAACGACTTCTGTCCTGGTGGGGCGCTGCCGGTGCCCGAAGGCGACACTGTTGTCCCTGTGCTCAATCAGTATCTCGCTCGTGCCGCTGCCGCCGGCATGCCGATCTTTGCCAGCCGTGATTGGCATCCCACGGTGACCACGCATTTCGCCGCGTTTGGCGGTCTCTGGCCGCCGCATTGCATCCAGGGAACATTTGGTGCTGAGTTTCACCGCGATCTGCGGTTGCCGCCTGGAACGCAGATCTGCTCGAAGGGCACCAGCGCCATCGATGATGGGTACTCGATGCTTGATGCACGGCTCCCAGATGGGAGTGAAATGCTCGACGCGCTGAGGTCTTTGGGAATCAAGCGGTTGCACGTCGGTGGGCTAGCGACGGATTATTGCGTGCGTGCGACGGTGCTGGATGGCCTGCGCGACGCATTTGATGTGTCCGTGCTAGAGGATGCCTCACGTCCGGTGGATGTTGCAAAGGGAGATGGCGAGCGTGCGATGCGTGAGATGCTAGCTGCTGGCGCTCATTCTGAAACACTAGCAGACTTTGCGCCTGTGTCTCAGAGCTAGAAGTAGGCTTGAGCAAACTCGACGTGCTCAATAAGAGTGAATAGCCAGCACCTTACTGTTCATGTCCTTGCTCAAGACATCATGAGGAAGGTGGCTGCTGGCCACCTTCCTCATGACGTTAACTGTTCCTCAGATTCGCATCCGTTGTAGGATGCGCGCGTCAGCGTTCGGCACGGGCCGCTTGACGCGAGGGGGCGCGACTGCCACCGTCCATCGCGCCGCCACCGTAGCCACAGTATGGGCAGACATTCCACTTCAATTCGAGCAGATGCTCGCAGCGAGGGCAAGGACGACGAAGCTTTGTGCCACAGGACGGACAGACCTGGAAATCGCCTTCGACACGGTAGTGGCACGTCGGACAGGTTTGGCGCTCCGTCATCTCCGCCAGCAACGACTCTTCCTCTAGCTGACGCTCATACAGCTCGGCGAGCGTCTGGCGCGGGCGCACGATGAGATAGATGAAGAGACCGCCCAGGTTAAAGACCAACACGAGCAGCGTTGCGGTGATCTGCATAACAGTGTCTTGCGTGCGTGAGCGCACATCACGCCACGTCCAAAAGACCAAGGCTACCATGAAGATCACAACAAACGCGGCGAAAAAGAACACGACGACGAAGAGCAGACCACCCAGACTACTCAGGCCGCTGCTACTGCCACTCGTGCTACCCGTTGCGGGGGCTAACGTCGACGCTGTCGTCGCCGTCGCCGAGGGCGTCGCAGCCGCCACAGCGGCCAGGGCCTGATGAAATGCTGGCTGCAGCAGAATGCTCACGCGAGAACCACCTCTCTCAGCCGCACGATTACGATGACGCTTGCCGCAGCACGCGCCGCGTGTCAGTATGAGCGGCCATCCATGCGCCTACCGCCTCGAGGGCGTCGCGCATTGAACTCCTAACACCTTCAGAACGAGGCGTGCTGCCACAGAATAACAGGTTCACCTCGCAAGTTTCAACCGGTCATACCTAGTTGGCTATTTTCTTGACAGTATGCTAGTCGCCCTGCATCACCGCTCTGAGAAAGAGCAGGTTAATTGGCTCGCACATCGGAGAGGCGACGCTCCTATGTATGCTCAAGAATCGTGCCAATTGTGCGTTCATCATGCGTCCACGTAGAGGCAGCGACACAAGAACGATGCCACCTCTATCTAGACGGATAGAGGTGGCATTCTTGCTACATACATGGGTGGGTGGTACTGGACTCGAACCAGTGACCTCGTCGGTGTGAACGACGCGCTCTGCCGACTGAGCTAACCACCCCAAAAGCGATTGGCATCCATCAAGGTGCCAAATGGCTCAGTGCTCGGATAGCATACCACGCGCGGTTCGAGCCGTCAACCGCGTTGCTAGCATTGGACTCGGGCTCGGCTCGGGCTCGGCTCGGGCTCGGCTTGGGCTCGGACGATGTTGTGCGGCCCTTTGCGTGTCCCGCGTACATGTTACCAAGATGCGTGATTTTTCTCGTTTTTGACTCGTGCGAGGCGGGCGGTGATTGCGGGTAGGTGGTTGCCGTTTTGGTTGCCGGAATTCTTGCCGGAATTCTTGCCGGAATTCTTGCCGCAGCTATCTTGATGGCAGGAGCACCCTTGAGGTGAGGGTTTGTGACGAGCTAGGGATATTGCCCATTTTGCCGATTTTGCCGATTTCGTTGCCGCCATTGCCGATTTTGCCGCCATTGCCGCTGGTGTGCTGGCACCAGATGTTGGGGATGCGTGCAGGCGGAGTAGGGTGTGCATGTGAGAGTCCTTTCGTAGTGGGTGTGGGGATATAGTCCTCTTTCTGTATTCTGTATGAGGCGGCGAATACCGGAAGTCGGAGGCGAAATTCAGGTGGACAGAGGGCAGCCAGACGGATGGCCCATTAGGAGCAACCTATTGTCTCAACCTGGGTGGTGGCACTATGATTGGACAGCTTCCGACCGCCAAAAAATACAGGCAATACGAGCATTTCGGTACCGGAGAGACCTCCTCATAGTCGAGGGGCCAGAACGGAGTAGAGCGAGCCATGAGCCTTCCCCCTACAAGCTACCTGCAGTTTACACCTGACCTTCGGATAACACGCATTTTGAATGGCATGTGGCAGGTATCGGGAGCTCACGGAACGATTGATCCACAGGCGGCGGTGAAGGCGATGTTTGCATATCACGACACCGGATTTACCACCTGGGATCTGGCCGATCACTATGGTCCCGCCGAGGACTTCGTAGGAGCGTTTCGTCGCAGAGTCGCCGCTGAGCGCGGAGAGGAGGCGGTGGCGGGTATTCAGGCGTTCACCAAGTGGGTGCCGCGACCTGGCCCGATAACGCGCCAGAGTGTGGAAGATGCTGTTGCCACCTCACTGCGGCGTATGGGGGTGGAGAGGCTTGATCTGCTGCAATTTCACTGGTGGGACTATGGAAATCCCGCATACCTGGACACGCTCTCGCACCTCGCAGATCTGCAACAGCAAGGGAAGATCCGCCACCTTGCCCTGACGAACTTTGATGCTGAGCATCTGCGCCTGATCGTAGAGCGGGGAATCCGCATCGTCTCCAATCAGATCCAGTATTCGCTGATCGATCGACGAGCCCAGATACGCATGGCAGCGTTTTGCCAGGAGCATGGCATCCACTTGTTAGCATATGGCGCATTAGGTGGCGGCCTGCTCTCGGAGAAGTATCTGTGGCGCAACGAGCCAGGGAAGGCGGCATTGACGACGGCAAGCCTGATCAAATATAAGCAGGTGGTGGACACCTGGGGCGGCTGGGAACTTTTCCAGGAATTGCTGATAACGCTCAAGCGTGTGGCAGAGAGACACGGCGTGAGCATAGCGAATGTCGCGGTCCGCTACGTGCTCGATTGCCCAGAGGTGGCAGGAGTGATCGTGGGTGCGCGTCTGGGTGTGGCGGAGCATATTGCCGATACAGCGCGTGTCTTTACTCTACAACTCGACGATGCGGATCGCGCGCAGATCGAGGCCACGCTGGCGCAGGGCGCCGATCTCTATCAACTCATCGGCGACTGCGGGGACGAATACCGCCGCTGACTGGATGTGGTGCGAGGGCACTGGCTGGTCCATTCGATTCTTACTCCACCCGCACGCTTTCGTCGCGCCCAAGCAGGGGCCCAATAATCTGCACGAGCTGCGCCAGGGTCTGCGTGATCCAGGGAAGCCGTAGGAGCGGGCGCATGCGAGCCAACAGGTCGTGGACAAACTGCAGCAACTCCACAGTTTTCTGTGCCTCGCTACTCACATCCTGCAGCCAGAACAGCACAAATGCCAGTTGCACCCCATAGAGCAAAGTAGCCAGATCCTCTATTTGTGATGGGCGTGGGGCATCACTGGCCCCTGCTACGAGGGCAAGATAGGCTGTGCGTGCGCGGCGGCGCACCTCGGCTCCTTCCACGCCAAAGACCCCCGCACGTGAGAGGGGATTCAGCGCAGCGCCAGTCAGAGCGCCTAGCGTCAGCCGATGAGGCGTCATGACGGCGAGGAGCGCACGCATGAGATGCTGGAAGCGGTCCGCGATACTTCCCGTAGGCAAGAGGCGTACCTGGTCCTCCAACTGCACGGCCAGCCAGCGATAGAGCTCTAGCACCAGATCTTCTTTGCTGGCGAAGTAGCGGTAGGCAAGGCCGAGGGAGCACCCTGCAGCGGCGGCTATGTCGCGCATGCTCGTGTCTTCATATCCTTTCGTAGCGAACAGATGGAGCGCAGTATCAACGATGCGCTGCCGTGTCAATACTGCTTTCTGGGTGAGCTCGCCCCTCTCAGGATGTTCCATACGTCTCCCCATTCCTACCTCCGGGTAATAACCATACGAATGTTTCGCCTCGTGCTACACATGACTCTTGACTCCAGCATAACGCATCCAGTAGAGTAATAAAAGTGAACACTGTTCACTTATGGACGGCAGTCTGTGCAGCGATCGAAAGTGGAGAGAGCTCATGCCGCAAGCTATCGATCTCATCAGATGGAATCGCATGGCCATCAGCCTGGGCAGTGTTGCCTGGGTATGCGTCGCGCTTGCCCGGTTGGCCGGTTGGGTGGCGCTGAGCGATCTTGACCTCTTGCTCCTCCTGGCTCTTTGCGTGATCATGCCGCTCGCTATCCCCCTCGTCTCACACCGCACGGAAGATTCTTTGTCTCACCAGCTTTCTCGTCTGGTCATCTTGGCGCAACCTTTCGCGGCGCTCTGTGGAGGGGTGTCATTTCTGCTGGAACGAGGTACGCTCGCCGCGGCGCTTGCCGGGGTATGGCTGCTGTTCACCGCGCTTGTCGCGCTGATGGGGGTAGCTACGCTGCGCAGGAAGGATGGCATTTCTATCGCGGATACCTGCCTTGCAGCGGCTTTGATGTATGTGCCAGTTGGGGGTGCGTGGCTTGTGCTGGCTCGTTGGGGGCTACGGCCACTTGCATTCAGTGGGACTACTGTCGTGCTCACTGCCGTACACTTTCACTTCATTTCGCTGGTGGCTTTGATTACCACCGGACTCGTTGGGCAAGCGATACAGGCAAGGCTGGGGGGCGTGTCCTCTCCAACAGTGTATCGTGTTGCCGCGATTGGCATGCTCGTTAATCCGTTGCTGGTGGCTACGGGGATTACGCTCACACAGGTGAGTGGTGTGCGCTTTCTGGAGTCGGTTGCCGGTGTGCTCCTGGCGCTCAACCTCATGTTGATTGCACTGCTTGGCCTGCGACTAGTCGTTCCGACGATCATGCCACTGCTTGCCAGGGGGTTGCTGGGGGTTTCGCTTTCGTCAGTGTTGATCACGATGCTGTTTGCCGGCGCATATGCGGTGGGAGCCGCGACAGGAGTCTGGACTCTCACCATCTCGCAGATGATCGTCATACATGGCTGGCTCAACGCGCTAGCCTTCGGGTTCTGCGGCTTACTCGGCTGGCGGCTCAGGGCAAGCCGCGTGCCCGACGCGCGAAAGGGGTAAGCTGTGCGTGTGATCATCACTGGAGGAACAGGGCTGATTGGGCGGTCGCTGGTCGAGGTGCTGGCCCGGCATCGCAATGAAATTGTCGTGCTGAGTCGTGAACCGGCTAAAGCAGCGCGGGCATTCCGGCGGCAGGGGGAAATGGATGTTCAAGTCGTGGGCTGGGATGGACGGACGGCGCAGGGATGGGGAGATCTGGTCACCAGGGAGTGCGCCATCGTCAATCTCGCGGGCGCAAGTCCAGCCCACTGGCGCTGGACGAAGGCGTATCGGGCGCGCATCCGCGAGAGCCGTCTGCACGCTGGCGCGGCAGTGATGGAGGCGATCTCACGCTATGGGCCGCCGGACGTGCTGGTGCAGGCCTCGGCGGCAGGGTATTACGGAAATCGTGGGCAAGAGATTTTGACCGAAGCGAGCGCTCCAGGCATGGGCTTCCGCGCCGAGGTATGCCAGGAGTGGGAGGAGTCCACAGCGCGCGCGACAGCCAGACGTTGCATGCTGAGGACAGGGATCGTACTCGACGTACACGCGGGCGCACTGCCTCCTCTGCTGCTCTTTGCGCACCTATGCGGAAGTCGGTTGGGCGACGGGCAGCAGTGGGTTCCCTGGATGCACAAGCGGGATGTCGCCAGAGCGATCCAGTTTCTGATCGAGGATCGGGCACAATCTGGCCCATTCAACCTCTGTGCGCCGGAACCGACAACAAACCGGGAGTTTTTGCGCGTCGCGCGACACGTGCTGAAGCGCATGCCCGTGTTCCCACTGTCAGCATTTGCATTACAAACGTTGCTGGGGGAGATGTCGTCCGTAGTGCTGGACAGCGAGCGTGTGCTGCCGCGAAGTTTGGTAGATGCGAACTTTCACTTTGAATATCCCCGACTTGACGAGGCGCTACGCCACCTGCTCCGTGAAGCGTAGGAGAAATGAGGTTGCTGGTAGCCATGGTACTTGGAGGGCAACCTCAATACTCATTGCTCCACCTCGGTGTATGGCAACTTATGCACGTTGCGAGAAGGTGAACGCCTCAGGGTTCTTCCGTTGGAGCCGGTGTTTCTGTTGGTAGTGGGGCGGCTGTGGGTGAAGGTAAAGGTATAGATGTCTGTGTAGGAATAGGCGATTCGGTTGGTAGTGGTGTGTCAGTCGGAACAGGCGTGTCTGTAGGAATCGGCGTGTCCGTTGGAACAGGCGTTGCCGTAGGTGTCGGGCGCGGCGTGATGGTGGGTATGGGAGCCGTAGATTGGGCAGGGTTGGCTTGAATGCTGGGTTGTGGCTCGACGGGGCTAGCATTACCCGGCAACCATCCGTTAGTGAATGCGGCAAGGATCGCGGCGACGATCAACACAAGAGCGGCAACCGCACCGCAGCCGAGGTTGAATTGCCGCTCGTGGGCTGCGTCGAGGAGACGGTGCAATGGTGACCCAGATGCGCCGGATTCGCTACGCAATGGCCATTCAGGGTGGGGGCCAGAAGGTTGCGCGGGCCAGTCGCGGTGCACCTCGACGCGGCGTTGTGGTTGCGTAGGTTGGTCAGACCAATCGACAGCCGGCTCTCCAATGACACTGGAATTGGGCAGCTCGATTCGTTCATATGGCTCATGGGCAGTAGGCCCAACCTGCCATTCATCATCGGCATCCCGCGCCTCTCGCGCGCGCAACTGATTTTCCGGTTCCCACTCCTCGCGCCTTGATCGCTCCTCTGCCATGCCCGACGTGACCTCCAATAGATTCAATGGATTCAGCTAGGCGCCCGTTGTGCTCGGCACGCGCTGGGTGAGGAATGCAGCGTTCCCGCATACCACTCGCTTGTGCTGTATTTGCATCTTGCGGGCCAACGTCGAGCAGACAGACTAGCTTCCACCTCATACAGTGAGGTTTTTCATCATTCGGTTGGCTTGGTATCGTGCATTAAAAGGGTGGCGAGAGTGCTGGGCTAACAATACGAGCGCTTCGATGGTCTGTGATACCAAAGACATAGCGCGGTTGGTCCAAGGACACGTGTCGATGCAAGCGTTGTCATTTCTATGCCAATCGACGGTGATGGGGCAACCGTCAGTGATCAACGTGGTGCAGTTTTTCCTTTAGCGGCGTGCGGCAACGTGAAGTGGTGGACGGCAACGCGGGCTTTGTCATTATAGGGTGGCCACGATCGCTGGTAGACACGCTCGTCATCGTGCCAGCCAGATGCTCGGGCAGCGGCGACGAAGGCTTGCGAGACGCGACGGCCAGGCTCAGCCAGCCAGAACGCGCCACCAGGTGCAAGCAGATCGGGGACAAGCGTAAGCAGTGGATCTAGGTTCTCCTGCTCATAGAGCACGTCGGCGGCAAGCAGTAGGTCGAAAGGAGCGGCGGCGAGGCAAGCTACTCGACCAGCCTCCGTGCGCCAGTCGAGCAGCGTGGTGCTGGGCGTCTGTCCGGTGTTTCGCAGGGAATTGTAGCGCGTGAAGAGCAGCGCCTCATCAAAGCAGTCGGCGGCGAGCAGCGAGGCTCCAGCGTCGAGCGCGGCTGTCGCGGTCGCGCCCAGGCCGCAGCCAAGCTCCAGCACATTGCGCTCACGGAGCATATCTGGCCTGGCTAACACCTCCTCGGCCAGTGCGATACCGCTCGGCCATAGCAGCCCCCAGTAGGGCATATGCACACCTGCAGTGACGGCAGCGCGAGCCTGCTGCGCTGCTGTCGTTGCGGCATCTTGTGTCTCTGCCCCAGCGTGTTCGCGCTCGCCGAGGGTTTCGGCTAGCAAGCTCGGGGCGTTTGGTGGTGCAGAGGGCCAATGTTGCGTCATGGCGAATTGGTCGAGCGGAGCATCGGGATCGGCGGGCAAGGCGATGTGGTACGTGCGTGGAGTCCCGTCGACTCGCGGAAAGATGAGCGGCACGTCACGCAGGGTATAGATCTCTTCCGCACGCTGGCGCAAGCCGGCAAGCTCAGCGGAGGGCGATATTGAATGCTGGCCGAACTCCAGGAGAGGATCCATATGATAGCCTCTACTCGAGGTGGGTGGCTGCTGTGCCTGTCGCCCTGTCGCCTGCTGCGCGTACTTCCGGCGCGGTGGATGTGGAGGCTGGAACGGCCGCAGGCAGTGCGAAGGCAAAAGTGCTTCCGGAGCCAGGGACGCTGGTATGAAGCCAGACATCGCCACCCATTGCGCGCATGATCTGACGGCAGATATAGAGGCCAAGACCCGTGCCACGGATCTGGCTGGAGCGGGCGGAATCGAGCCGGGCGAAGCGTCCGAAGAGGCGCCCACGTTCCTCGTCGGGGATGCCCATGCCCTCATCGCTGACGTAGACAACGACGAAGAGCTGGCGTTGGGCAGCGGCGATGACCGATGGTTGCGGTGCGGATGGATCGTGTTCGGGGTCTATAGCCTGTGGAGTGAGGTGAGGCAGGACAACCGTCGGACGCTCCTCGATGGCGCCAAGCATAGCGGGCCCGCCGGAGAGCCGGTAGAATGGTGCGCCGGAAGGCGACATAGCGCCCGGAAGCGTGGTGGGAGCGCCGAGCAGCAATGGTAGGGCATCGGCTCCAGGGGGTGTACTGACGCACCGCACGGTTACACGACCACCACGTGGGCTGTATTTGATGGCATTGCCCACGAGGTTATCCAGCACTTCGCGCAGACGCCCGATGTCGGCGCGCACGGAAAGGGCAGGCGGCACCTCGGCGTGCAGCTCATGGGAATGCCCCTGCGCGTGGTGGAGTGACTGGAAGGTACGCAGGACGTCTTCCACCACCATTGCCAACCGTACATCGCTCATATGTAGCTCGATATGTCCAGTGTCGAGGCGCGATGTCTGGAGCAGACGCTCGGAAATCTCAGCTAGTTCCAGTGCGGAATCCGATGCTTTCTGAAGAAAGTCGAGCGCGACCGGCTCGTCGCGTGAGCCCGGATAGTCCAGCAGCAATTCCAGGAAGCCCTGCACGCCAGTCAACGGAGTACGCAACTCGTGTGAGGCAGTAGCGATGAAGTCGTCTTTCATGCGGTCAAGCTCACGTTGCTGCTGGTAGGCGCGCTCCAATTCGACGTAGGTGCGGGCATTCTCGATGGCCTGTGCGGCCTGAGCGGCGAAGAGGTCAAGTAGCCAGAGGTCGTCGTCAGAGAAGGTGCGGCGCTGCGCGTCATCGAGCACATCCAGCACACCAACGACCCGACCGCGATGGATCAATGGCACGGCGATCATTGCGCTGAAGTCCTCATCATCGTAAATCGCCGCGCGGAATGGATAGGCGCGGTAGTCGTCCACGATCAGTCCTTGCCCGGTGAGCGCGACACGCCCTGCCAACCCATCGCCGACGCGAATGCGGCTGCCAGTATAGTCGCCGCGCAGTCCCTGACAGACGACCACTTCCAGCTCGTCGTACTGTGGGTCACGCACGTAGACCGTGCCGGCGCGCGCATTGAGCAGCACCACCGAGCGGCGCAGAATGTCTGCCAGCAACTCGCGGGGATCCGCACCGAGCTGGCTTGCGACGGCAAGCGAGGTAGCGTGCAGCGTCATCATCTGGCCGATACGTTCCTGGGCAACTTCGGCCACCTCTTGAGCTCGATGGCGCGCGATCACCTGTCGTGTGACATCCACCGCTGCCACCAGCACGCCGCCAACGCTGGTAGAGAGGCCTGGGAGCGGACTACTGGTGACGTTCCAGTAGGTCATGCCGCGCTCGTTATGGTGGATGGGTAACTCGATCATCGCCTGCGGCTCTCCGCCCTGATAGATGGCGTCGAGCCGGAGCGTGGCGGCAAGGCTCGACGCGCGTTCATGGACGACATCCTCCAGACGGCGCCCAATCAAGTTCGGCTGATCTTCGATGCCGAGCAGCAAAGCGAATGCAGGATTCGCGAGAGCGAGGACATGGTCGGGCATGGTCAATACGGCGACTGCTACGGGTGCATGGCGCACGACGGTTTGCGCGAGCGCTTCCTGACTGCGTGAGTAGCTAAGCAGCTTGTCACGGTCAGCGGCAAGCGCCAGCAGGTCCGCTAGCTCTTCTAGGGCGGCAAGCTGGCGCACGGCGAGGCGCGTGCGAGTGGCCAGCGCAAGCACGCCGAGGAATTGGCCGCGCGCCAGCAACGGATACACTGTGAGTGTGCCGAACGGTGTTACGGACTCTGGCACTCCCAGCGCGTTCCACATGCTGGTCTGAGGAGATGCTGACGCATCGAAGAGTACGACGGCGCGTCGGGTGGTTGCGACTTCATCGATCAGCGCATCATGCCGTGGCACGGCCATGCCAGCAGAGCTTCCGCTGGGGTTGCGCGCTGGCTCATCGGCACGGGTGGATGCTGTGGCGATGGCGTATGGACGCAGTCTTGGTGCCAGTTCCTGAGCGCCGCTACGCTGCGATTGGCTCCATGGGGCGGGGTCAGCAATCCAGACCTGAGCCGTTGCGGGGGCAAGTGCGGCAACGAACCCTTCAGCGAGGATGCGCGCAGCTTCATCCAGCGGACGGTTGAGCAAGGCGTGACGCAAGGTTGGTAGGGCCAACGCCAGTGGATCGGGGTGCGGGAGCAATCTTTGGGGTGGCTCGCTCGTGGCTCCAGACGGCGCTCTGGCGCGCTCACCAAGTCCGACGACATTGCTGTCGCGTGAACGCAAGCGGCCCGATGAGCGGCGACTACGCGAAACAGGCGCGCCAGTCGTGGCGGCAGGTTGCGAATTGCTGTCAGAGGTTTTGCGCGAGCTTGCCATGGTGGGGCGGCGCCGTCCCTGCTTGCGGGACTGCTCGGCCATTGCCTCATCGCCGGTCACGTGCATGAGTTGGCCCTCCCCTTACATCATGTTGCCCGCCTGTATAGATCGACAACGGACGTGCATCAATGAAGTGTACGCACGGTGAGTTGCCGTGGTCAACGGCTCTGTGCACGTTGGTGCAACGGGTGGAGCAAAGTGCGCGTCACTGCGATACCAATTGGGGGACTTGCCGTAGCCCGGATGGTAGGCATAGCCACTCGGTCAGCGTTTGCCAGGCTAGCAACCATGAGGGCGAGCATATCGGGTGGATGTCCGTCGGATCGATGCGCTTCGCACATCCGTTGCACAAGGTGATGTGTAAGCACTGTGGCGTTGCGTTTGCTCAGTCGCCTACCTGTGGCGCGTGCTAGTCACGATCTTGGCGCAGCGAGAGGGCCGATGCGACGATCATCAGCGTTGCGAACGCGACCAACGCCGCGAGGTCACGCCAGATGTCGACGATGCCCAAACCCCGGATCATGACATCCCGCAAGGCAAAGTTGGCATAGGTGAGCGGCAAGACATACGCGAACTGCTTCAGCACGACGGGCAGCGTTGCCACAGGGAAGAAGAGCCCACCAAGGAGTATTTGTGGCACCAGCAGCAAGGGAATGAACTGGATGACTTGCAACTCGTTGCGCGCGAAGGCTGAGACAAAGATACCCATACTCACGCCGCCGATGGTCAGGGCCAGCATCACCAGAAAGATCAGCCCCAGGTTGCCAGCGTGTTGGACGAGCAACACATAGACTACGAAGACCAGGATGAGCAGCGATTGCACCATCGCGAAGAGGAGGAAGCCAAGCACATACCCTAATACCAGCTCTGACTTTGAGAGCGGCGAGACCATCAGGCGCTCGATGGTTCCCTGCGAGCGCTCGCGCAGAAACGACACCGAGGTCAGCAGGAAAACAAAGAGGAAGGCGAAAAGACCGACAAACAGCGGCGCCAGCGCATCCGTCTGTGTATATTCCGGGCCACCATAGAGATAGCTCACCTCTAGCGTGGGCATCTGCGATGTTTGCGACACCTGAGCTGTTTGCTGCGATTGCTGCAGGCTGGCTACTAGTTGTGACACGAGCGAGCGTATCTGTTATGCCGTTCCTGGCTTGGAGCCTTCCAGGCGGAGCGTGAGTGTGGATGCATTAGCCTGGGCCAGGGTGGGATTACCGAAGTCAGCCGGGAAGATGAGCACTCCGTCTGCGTCACCGTTGCGCAGGGTCGAATCCACCGCGTCGCGCCACCGTTTTGAGCTTGATGCTGCTGTTGGAGTCGAGCTCGGTATGCAGACGGCTCACCAGCGCATCGCCTATTGGACCGTCGGGCGGCACGATGCCGAGGGTGATGCTGTTGCTGCTGCTATTCAGCACGAAGTTGAGGAGGGTCATTACCAGCAGCGGCGCAAGGAAGAACAAGGCGAGGGTGCGTGGGTCGCGAAGGAATTGGCGCACGATGCCCACGGACAATGCCAGCACACGTCCTATTGACATGGCGTTTGCTCCTTTGCCTTGTACTCCATCCAGCTTACTTTGCACCAATAGGTGTGAGGTCGCGCTGCGCGTAGTAGAGGAAGGCGTCATCGAAGTCGTCCGCGCCAGATTCACGGCGTAGCCCATCAGGCGAATCGACGGCGAGCAGCTTGCCGAAGCGCAGCAGCGCCAGCCGGTGGCAACGCGCCGCTTCATCGAGGTGGTGCGTCGAGACGACAATGGTGATGCCTTGCGTATTGAGTTGGGCGAAGTAGTCCCAGAATGCGTGACGCAGCTCCGGGTCAATGCCGACGGTGGGCTCATCGAGGAAGAGGAGTCGCAGTTGGTGAATCAGCGCGCATGTCTCGTGGCTGGCCATGACCTCTCGGCGATTGACCATTATAAGCGGGCGGTCTATAGTAAAGGGAATCGTAGGGTGTCGTAGTGGCGAGCACATCGACTGGGGATTGCAAACGAGGGGTGTCGTGCGTGACGCAGGAGACGACAGGCGTGCAGACGGCATCAGCGGGCGAGCTGGTACTGAGGGCACGAGCACGATTGGCTGCTGAACTGCAGGAGCTTCCCGGGTGGGATACGCCTCAGTTGTGGGCCAGAGTCTACTCTACTGTACCGCACCAAGCGGTTTCATTTGGGGCGCTGGTCCACCTGATCCGCGTCGCGGTCAGGCGAAACGAAGGAAGGACCGCACGGGAACTGTTTGTGTTGCTGCTGGAGCGCACGGAAGGGCTGAACCGGCGCTGGGCAGAGCAGGCAGTGCGCGGCACAGCAGGCTTGCGCGGCCCCGCAGGGTTGGTGGTGCGCGAGGATCTGCGGCAGGAGCTGACGCTGCGCCTGTGGGAATCGGTGGCGCTGGCTGACGGCGAAGCGTGGGAGTTGTTCTTCCAACGCTCTTTGGCATATGCGCAGCGTCATACGGCAATCGCGTACATGGAGCAACGCGGCTACTGGAATCGTCGCACGACAGCCAAGAGAGCAGGTCACCCGATAGCGGCAAGTATCAGCGCATACTCCAGCGTAGGGGCCACGTCAGGCACGTTAGTGGCTGAGGATATGTGGGGCCGGCAGGGTAGGGATGTCGGTGATGCGACGTATGAAGCCTCTATGCTTCGTGCGCTCGATACCGCTGCTCCTGGCAGTGACTTTGCCGCGGCGGATCTCACCGACCTGCGGGAACTGGTAACTCGCCTGCCTCGCGAACAGCGGATCGCCATCGTGCTGCGGCACTGGCAGCAGGCGTCCGAGGCAGAGATTGCTGAGACGCTTGGTGTCACCACCCGGACGGTGCGCAACTATCTGCAACGTGCGCATAAGCGTCTGCGCATGTGGTACGAGGGGACGGAGGCGCTGACATGACCGATGTGAAACGAACGAAGTGGCGCTCCGGCGCGGCGAAGGGCAACGATCAAACAACAATGCACGATACGGCCCGTGCGTTGGAACTGCGCGCGATCGAGGAGCAATTTCTCGCAGAGCAACGAGCCGGGTTGGACCCTCGGCTCTCGACCTATCTACAGCGCTATCCTGACTATGGCGCCGAGCTTGCCGCTTTCATCGCTCTTACATTCGTTCCGCGTAGCCAGGTGGGAGGTGCCTTACTTTTTGCGGATGATAGCGCTACATCATCACACGAGCACAGGATAGCGCTTTCATCGGGCACGCGGCGGGCACTAGATGACATCTTTGGTCGTATGACAGAGAAGACGATACCTGATCAGGCACGAGTTGCGGAGAGGCCCACGCCGTATGTGCATGAGGCACCTCCGACAACACCGGTGGGAGACGCAGACGATCACGAGCAATGATCGCAACTCATGGGGTCTGCTCGGCAAGCTTTGATAGAGCACATGCGCTACCTGAGTGACAATCACCATCCCAATCTCGACAGAATCAGGAAACGCAGCATGCACGCTAGCCCATCAGGGTGATAAGCAGGCACGCTCTTTCCTCATTGCCTGAGAAGAGGATATACTACTAAAGAAACGTCTTGATACAATCAGACATATTACATGCTGTGTTGCGGTTGGGCAACAGAGAAAGTGGCGCGGCCAGAAAGAATTGCTGAGCCGCGCCCCTAACGTTGAGAAAGCTTATCGGGAGGTATTGCTAGCTCCGCTCGTAACCTCCTCGGCGTCTGTGTCGCGTCGCCCATGCGCTCGCTGGCCGCCGATGCGCCCGATACGCGAGTAGTGCTCTGTGCCGAGGTTCCGCTTCGTGGACTCACCGCCACGGCGCCCGATCTCTGTGTAGAATGAGGAACCGTGCCGTTCTCGTACCGTTGAGCCGCCCTTCGAGCCTATGCGGCTGTAGAATTCGCGGCCATACTTCTCGCGTGCCGCAGTCCCGCCGCGTTTGGCGGCCTCGGTACCGGGCCGCGGACCTGGCTTGCGACGCGCGGGGGCATCAGTCGCGCTCGGCACGCTCGTGGCCCTCGCGGTATGCTCGTCAGTCTTGGATCGTTGCTTGCGCTCGGCCATGTGACGTCGTTCCTTTCTGCTGTTGTGCTCTCTCGCATTGAGACGAGAAATTTGAACCAGTCGGCATGCAATCTGGCCGCATTTCGTTCAGCACAGCTTCTTGCTAACTGAGCGGAAACGAATGGAGTCAGGAGTGGTGAGTAAATGGCGTATGCCTGTTCGATTGTAGCAACGCGATAGATGTGCCAAAAGGTGCGGGTAATCGTCGCAAACGTCGAACATTTATCGCGGGATTGTCATCATACGTGTGTGACACATATCGCACTTTAGTATACCATGTAAGGTGTTTTGCGGGGGGTGGATCTATGGGCGACCGTGCGCTCGAATCTACGCGTGAGTACATGTATGGTACACAAGAGGCGGCACGCTATCTCGGTGTACACCGATCCACGCTGCATCTTGCGGTTCGTCAGGGACTAATCGTGCCGGATGAGCGCACCCCTGGAAAGCATGTCCGTTTTAGCAAAGAGACACTGAATAGATTCCGCGAGCATCTTGCATCCGGCTCGGCGACTGGGGAAGGGGCTGCATTGGCGCCGCTTCGTGCGCAAGCATCTGTGGCGCATCTGCTCGCGACGCACCAAACGAGCGATCTAGCTGAGATCGGAGCGGAAGTCGTCAAAGGGGTGTGTAATGTCCTGCGTGGTGTTGACATGTGCTGTGTGGTGCGTTGCGTGCCGGGGTTGCATGAACGGTGTGGGTTTCGTCTGGTAGCGCAGCACGGGCTTCCTGACTCGGTAGCGGCGGCATTCACGCGTATGAAGGCGAATCATACGTTTGCTGTGACGACAGTGCTGCGGACACGCCAGCCTGAGATTCGTGAGGATATAGCGCAACAACATGTGCATTCCGGGACGGCATGGCTCAGCCACCTCTGGCCCATCGGGGCATATGCTGTGTTGCCAATTGTGGCGATTGAGGAGCCGCTAGGCGTACTGATTTGCGTCAGTCAACAGCCGCGGCACTTTGGGCGGCAGGATATGCTTTTCCTGCAGAGTATGGCAGATCTGCTGGCGGTTGCGCTAGATGCCGCGCGTGAGCCTAATGAGCGCCCTACAGGAGTGAGTATTACCCCCACAATGCAACTGATGCGGCTGGCATTAGACCTTCGCACGGGAGCCATCGACTCAGGGTTGTTGAGTCAGAAGTCGCAGCGGGCTACTGCGGAGCGCATATCACCACTTGTGGATGCGTTTCTGCATCTCAGCGGAGCTCAGGATGTCTGCGCTCTCGGTTTCGATACGATACTACCCGCGCACGATCCTCGGCTCGCCGGATTAGCCTGCGGTGCCTGTGCAGAGGAAAATGCCGCACGTGTGCTGCGCGAAGAATGGGATGACCATGGCATACACCACACTGCACTTGCGACTGCCATTCCGTTGAGTGTGAATCTTCCTGAGCATCAAGTTGCAGAGACCGGCGCAGATGACGTACATCGGGGGGCGGTAGTGGCGCACTGGGGAAGGACGCAACCAGCGCCGGAGGCAGAGGATTTAGTGGTCTCATTTGCCTGTGCATATCTGCTCGCGCTCAGTTGATCGTGTGCCACTCTTGCGATACTTCGCCATCTCAGAGATATGGACTACGCTCGTCGCGGCACGCTCCTTGCATTTCCTGAGGGTGACGCGACAGCGGCGTGTTGCCGTAAGCGGATGCGTCTCGTTCAGCAAGGCTGTGGCCCAATGTGGCAGCACTCTTGTTACCTCTGCGGCTTGAAATGCTACGGGGTGCAATTGACCACATGGATACAGGGTTTGCAGAGGAATAATGAGGATGTGAAGTATGTGGGACGTCACACTACCAATCGTTGGCCGTTGTCCTGAATGCGGCGATGATCTCGCAGGCGCCGTGCGTATCTGGGCGACGCCAAAGTGGATCACGCGGTATCATGCTGATGAGCGCCTGCGTCGGGGAATCGACCGCTCCGTGGAGCGGCGGATTCTGGAGCAACACGAGCGAGTGTGCGCTGGGCGAGTTCGTCAACGTGCGGCTTATGCTGCCACAGCATAGGGATTTGCCTTTGCCATCCTCCTGAGAGGTGAGGCATGAGGTGGCACGCGAGCGTCGGCGATCAGGGCTGACACTCCCATTCGCGCCAGCTATTGCCATCGTTATGGAAGATTTCGTAGGCGGCTCGGATATTCGCGTTGTAGTCATAGGGTGAGTAACGGGCGTAGGATGTACCACTCCAGGTGCTCGGATAGAGAATCTGGAAGACGCCTTCGGCGTGACTACCAGCCACCGGATAGGAATTGTAGGCATTAGGGTCATACCCAGACTCACAGCGCGCAATATTGAGCGCCCCAGCGGCATACGCGCCGAAGACGCTCTTGATCGTGTTGATGATGACTGTTTGGCCTGGATTGACTCCTCGCTGTTGACCGTAGAACTGTGGTACCGGCGTCGGTTTAGGGGTGGGCGTAGGCGTCGGGACCCAGGGCATGGCGTTGGCATACGCCTGAAAGCTATTCGAGTATGCCATCCCTTTGCCAAGCGGCGAGGCGAGCGTCAGGACGGCAAAGAGCGTCATCACCGTTACCATTGCCACGAGAAACTGTATGATGAAGGGGCGCGGCCGGTGACGGCGGGGCGCTAGAGCCAGATGCGGCGTAGGAAGCTTGCTGGCACCCGGAATAAATACCGCCTGCGGCTCATCTTCTTTTCGTACGGCGACCTGACGCTCATCTGGTGTCGGCTGTACAGCGGGCAGCCGGTCGCTGGTGATCACCGGTAGCACGAATGTCGGGCGGCCAGGCGCGAGGGCGAGATCTGCGTCGTCTCGGTCGGGCTCATCACGACGACCTGATGCTGCGGCGCGGGAGCTTATGCGATGCATGCTGCTGCCATCACTCGTCGCGGGAGTGCGTGTCGCCCTAGCGTAAGTCGTACCAGGGAATGCGACAGTGCGGCGGGCCGTAGGAGCAGTTTGTGACTCAGTGGGCAGTCCCTCGGCTGGGAGTGGTCGTGGAGCACCATACGCCGGCAGGACAGGAACAGTATGCCGCTGTGTCGCATTGAGGGCATCTGCGAAGGAGCCTTGAGATTCAACCGTCTCACTCATTGCTGCTTCTTGTTCGAGTGTGCGTACGTTCTCTACAGGCTTCCTGTTCTTTCCCTGTTGCTTCTGCCGCGCCATCTCGCCTCCTTTGTATCGAGTGGATGCCCATCCAACCACATGCTCATCGCATGCGTCTATGGATATTTCCCATGTGTCACATCGGTGCGCTAGTTCCGAGTATGCCATTGTGGATGAGAAGGCGTCACTTATTTAGCCCGGAAGTACGCTGTCTGAGGAGCCGCGTGTATGCTCTCCAGTTCGGAGGTTATGCGATGGGGCACTTACAGCAGGGGCTACTTGAGGCGAGCAGCAGCGCGATCGACGACATCGAGCAGCCTATCGATATCAAAGGGCTTGCTGAGGAGAGGAACTTCAAGATTGGTGAGTAAGTTAACAAAGGCCAGCGGAAGCGTCTTGCTGTTGGCGGTGACGAGGATGTAAGCGAATTGCGTGACGAGGCGACGATCGCCGGAGACAGCTCCCAGCACGCCGGCGCCATCCAGCCCTGGCATCATCAGGTCGAGCAGCACAACCATTGGCAGTTTGCTTTTTTGGAGGGCTTCAAGGGCGGCGATACCATCGATTGCCTCATGAACAATATGATTGGCATCTTCGAGCGCGAAGCGAAGTGTCTCACGGATGCCCTCGTCGTCGTCTACGACTAAGACGTGCGCCACAGTTTCCTCCGGCACCTACTATTGTCACATCGCCCCAAGCCGCACTGCTCCTTGTCGCAAGATGGGCGTGCTGTTAACGACTGTTTCCCTCTACACAGCAAACGAGTCGAAGGGGTAAGTATAACTGAATGCAACCGCAGGGTACTACGCGCTTTCTCGATAGACGGTATAGATGCGAAAGATGCCGCTGCATGATTTAGGCCATGTGTGGATAGGTGTGCTAGAGCGGTTTTCAACACAGCCAGAGTGATATTCTATATTCGCGTGGATGGCTGGATGTATATGCAACCTGAAAGGAGTCCCAGATCTCCAGGAGATGTTGATGTTCGATGTCATGCGCCTGTTCGTCTCCAGGAATGGGTAAGTGCCCAGGCACCCACGGCTACGCCAAGCACAGCGCCCCATGCTGCTGTTGCCGTGCCATAGAAGAGGCTAAATACCAGCGAGCCCGCGATGCCGCCGAGCAGCGCGGCTGTTGCGCCGATGGCCGGCAGGAGCAACCATACGCGCCTTCCCAACATCCGCGTTCCCAATCGAGCAGCAACCGCCAGCACACCAATAACAAGCCCCAGTGCGAGCCAGAGCAGCATTAGTCCGATCATCGTCACCTCTCCCTCGCCCTGTAAAGTATGTGAGCGCCTGGGCATATCCGACCATTGCAGATAAGGAAGCTCATGACGCAGGCAGAAGCAGCTCGTTGATAATGCGGAAGAGTGTCACCCCATCGCGCAGCAATGGGCCGATTCCCTCACCGGTGCGCACCTCAACGTGAGCGAAAATGTCAAACTCCGCGAAATCGTGTGGATGGCCGAGGCGCGTCAGAGCAGCAGCGAAATCGCGCGACTGAGTAAAAGGAATAAACACGTCATTGCGATCGTGCAATAGATAGATCGGTGTACGCACCTGAGATATGACAGCACTGGGAGAGAGCGTTCGCAGCAACGTGTGCATCTGGGGCGAAAGTGCTGCGATATTGGCATCTGCCGCATTGGGTTCGTCACCCGTTAGCAAGTGATAGGCAGCTTGGGCGGGCGGCGAGAGCTGTGCTACCTGATTCGCGTCCAGTGGCGCAGCATTCGACCAGTCGGCACTGCGCAGGAGTGACGCCTCTTTCGGAGGTAGCGTATCGGCGATAGCATTGCCTAGCACCAGCAATGGTACTGGGTCCGGCGTCCACTTGTGGAGTTGTCCGTCTACCAGCAACGCACGCCGCCCAAAGTCACGGAGCAGCGTGGTGGCATCGTAGTAGCCGCCGAAAATGGTAATGAAGCTGACAGTATCGCGCATGCGAGGGTCTGCAGCGGCGAGGAATCCAAGTGTGCCACCGGCGCTGAAGCCAACGATACCGATGCGTCCCGCGCCTACACCCGGCCAGCGTGCGAGCGACAGGTATGCCTGCACCACTGCATCGCTATCCACCGCTGAGAGATCGTAATCGATGAGAGTCTGCGTCGTCATGTTCATGACGACGATGCCTTTATGAGCCAGCGACGTGGACAGATTGACGAGTTGATCCACGGTGCGATTATCACCGACGCCAGGGATGAGGATCAGTCCCTGGCGTACGCCGGGAACGGGCGGCGCAGGTGCCGTCGGGGCGTACACATCGAGATAGACATCCCCGCCTTGTGATGGTACTGACATCTGCGTGTGGCGTATCGGCTCATCGGCCACCGTCAGGATGCCGGGAGCCCGCTGCCCGAGAAGTGCGGGGAGCAATACTGCTGTTCGCGCGGCGGAACGCCCAGTTGGCACCAGTGAGAAGAACGCCCCGGCTACAAAGATCACGACGAGAAGGATGCGCGCTAGCAGCACGCCAATGCGTCCGCGCGGTCGCGCGGCAGTGGGGACTGCGCTCGCCGCCGACCGAATAGAATCTTTGCGAACTTGTGGCTGGCCATCTGCGCCATTGCCAGTCATCGCGTTACCAGCCTGCACCGAGGGCCTCCCCTTGGTCGCGTTCACCCTATCTACACTTCTATTACGCTGGAGTGGTGCTGGCGCTCACATTTATCTCAAATCTCTTGCAGAGAAGTGCTCTGGCCGTGCGAGGCGTTGCTGTGGATGCAAGCCTAGATAGGGCTCATCATGTCGGCGCACTCATATTGTCCAATTTCCATGCCTTGGCGTCACGAACGAACGTGAAAAGCAGCAGCAGGAGCTCTCCAGCCTTCCTCGGGATGTTGTCGGTCACGTCTGTGGCGACTGCAGGCGAGGGGCTATTGCTCTTGTCCTTTTTGCTCATTCGCTTGCTGCCCGCCCCGTGGCAGTCTATCAGTGATGTGAGGCTTGCCGCCCTCTGTATGGCCCCCTTTCCTAACATCCACCGCATCGAGGCTCGGGGAATAGAGGGCGCTTCCTAACCATGAATGTCCGGGCGAGCCAAAAGATGCAGAGGACGGGAAAGTCGAGATCGTCGACTACCATATGGAACAATGACGATCCGCTTTCCAGCCCTCCACATCGTTACCTTACATGAGCTTGAGATTGTCGATCTTCCAGGTGTCGCCGGATTTGACCAAACTGAGCTCAACGGGTCCACTTGCCGATTGCCCTGTGGCAACCAGTACCAAGGTTACTTTGACCGAAATCGATGCACTCGATCCCGACACATGGTAGGTGCTAACATCTACCGTGCAGCCGCTCCACTTGATGCCATCGGCTTTGCCGGAGAACGCATCCACTATTTCGCTCTCAGTCGATGAGCCAACGAAACCGCTACTCAAGAGAGCGTAGGCGTCTGCATATTTTCCACTGGAGAGGTCGGCACAGAACAGCGTGGCTGTGCGGGCAGCACCGACATCCGTTCCGAAAACGGCTGCATCAAGACTGCTGATCTTCCAGGTTGTGCCATTGGCGTTCAGTGCGATGGCGCTCGAGTGTGCTCCGGACTTTGCGCGTGTCACGGAAATATTCAGGCTTGCTGAGGCGTCGTCGTTGGAGGAGCCAAGGCCGCTTACTGAGCAAGCAGTGATAGCTCCGTCGATCTGATCCCAGAGTGCCGCGCTATCCTTGAAATCGGCCACCGTCTTCAGCGATGTTGGCGGGATGCCAAATGACGTGAAGGCCGTCGTGTAGTCTTTATTTTGCAGGGCGGCGCAGAAGGCGGTAGTTGCTTCAAGTGCCTTGAGGTTGACGCCCAGCAGCGATGTGTCGATGGCATCGACTTTCCAATTAGCACTGACGAGGTTGCCGGCGTTGGTCATATGGACCAGCCCCTGCAGTGAATTGGAGCCGCGTGCGATGAGAATGAGATCGGTTGCCGTGCTGCTGCCCAGGCTGTAGGTGTATGCGTTGCTACCGCTTGACTGTTGGCACGTGGTAACACTGCCATCAGCCTTATCCAGTGCGCTCATGTCCTGCGTGAACTGCGTCTGCGAGTATTGTCCCTTCAGCTTTGCCGAAAGCTCGGAGTACGCTGTGGTATAGTCCTGCGACTTGAGTGCCGTGCAGAATTTGGCTGCGGCATTGGCTGCCGCTGGTTGCACCTGCGTCACTGCGAAGGCTGTGCCGCTCCCGGCGAGCAAGAGGATCACTAATGCCACAATCGAGCCAATGATCAGGCCGCGCGGCATCCCGCGCGACTGGGCCATTGGCATTCCGCCGGGTAGCGCCTGCGACGGAGGGCCAAATTGTCCCGGCTGGCCAGGCAACGTCTGTGACGGCTGCCCATACTGTCCATATGGATTGAGCGGCTGCGACGGTGCTGCCGGCTGCCCGTAAGGGTACAGCGGCTGCGACGGTGCTGCTGGTTGCCCATAGGGATAGAGTGGCTGAGAGGGTAATTCTGGCTGCTGCGTCTGCTCCGCCGGGGCAGCATTCGGATCGAACGCCGGCTGTGCTGGCTGCCCATACGGGTTGAACGGTTGCGACGGCGCTGCTGGCTGGCTGTAGGGATAGCCTCCTGGCTGCGCAGGCTGCGAAATAAAAGGCGGCTGCTGTCCAGGCTGCAGGTTTGGATCAGCTGGTTGCTGACTGCTGCCAGGGAACGGCGAGGACCCCTCCGGCCAGTTCGGATTCGACATATACACAATTCCTTCGCGAGAAGTAGCACTACGTGGAGAACACGACTCATATCGTTTGTGCCGACTGTATCCACACATAGAACGACGCAGAGCGCATGCAGTATACATGAGGTATAGAGGGAAATCAACGAGGCTGTGCGAGGCGTGACAAATTGCCCCTTTCCTTCGAGAGATCGAAAGAAAGGGGCGACAACGTACGTCCTGCATTGGAGTAGGCGAGTAGAATAGTATGGACGTGATGGTCCTGCTACTCGCGCGCCGTAATCTCCATTCGGGGCTCAAGCTCACGCTCGAACGCTCTACTCTCGCCACCACAGGCGTAGCATTCTTCGGGCATGCGTCCATGCTGGATGGCGCCGCAGACCTGGCAGACCCAGCGGCTGGCGATCATGCGCACAATATCAGCGCGGCTGACAATACCCACCACACGCTCGCCGCGCACTACAGGCACACGCTTGAAGCGATTACTGGTGAGGAGTTGCGCTACTTCGTCGACGAGCGTTTGCTCCGTGACGCTGACTACGCGGCTGGTCATGATGTCAGCCACTGTCTCGCCAGTCTTGCCGATGATGTCGGCCTGGGTGACGATGCCCACCATCCGCCGCTCATGGTCGAGCACAGGGGCGCCGCTGATGTGATACGCCGAGAGAAGACGTGCGGCATCTTGCAGCGATACCAGGGGAGAGATGGAAATAACCTCGTGGGTCATGATGTCGCGGGCATGCATTGTTTGCTCCTCCATTGAGCGAATGACTGGCAGACAGCCGCCATGGGTCATACAGCCGCCATCAACGTTGACGGCGCCTTGCGCGAGATTGTAGCACGTAGCGGTTCGTATCTCGCAAGTTTCATACCTTGGCTGCTCTGCGAGAGCACCACACGGTGTATACTGGCCTACGGACATTTTGCGAAACGTTAGCGCGGTGTGTAGTCGCAGAGTGCCAACCAGCTAGCATACAGACCATTGGAGGAGGCGAGCGGATGGAGACAACATCGATGATGTCAGGCGATCTCTACAACGCCATCCAGCCGCCCGACGATGATCGCCTGGGGGTATTGACTGCGACCGCCCCCGTTGCGCGCGCGGCACAATATGTCAGGCTCGACGGGGGAGCCATTGCACTGTGTGCGAGGCGCTGGGCGGGTGCTCCCTGGCCGGATCAGGTGGGACTCGATGCCCTCCATTTCGCCGACGGCACCGAGCGCACCGCGAATTGGGTGCTCCTGCTCGATGCGCTCAACTTCTGTTTCTGGGGCGAGCCGGGACAGCCTCGCTGGCGTGTCGAGTGGCACGGGCATACGCTCGATGGATATGCTGCACTAGCTGCCGCGCTCAGTCGTGCGGTGGAGGACGGGCATCCACTGTGGGACGCAGCATATCTGTCCGGCTTGAACTCCGGCGAGCTGCAAGAGATTCTGCGACCTGTCGCCGGAAGTCCTGAGATTCCGCTCTTTGAGGCGCGTCTCACCAACGCGCGTGAAGTTGGGCGCGTGTTACTTGCCCGCTATGATGGCCAATTCGTCCGCGCGTATGAGGCAGCAGGAGGTAGCGCAGTCTCACTCACACTGCTGCTTGCCCGCGACTTTTCGTCGTTCGCTGATATGGCGGAGTGGCGGGGAACACGTGTGCCATTCCTCAAGCGCGCGCAGATCTGTGTGGCCGATCTCAATGCCGCCTTTCACGGCCAGCAATGGGGCGCCTTCGACGATCTCGCAGCCCTTACAGCCTTCGCTGATTACAAGCTGCCGCAGCTTCTCCGTAGCCAGAATGTGTTGGTCTATGCGCCAGAACTCGCCGCGAGGATTGATGCATACGAGCCAATCTCACCCGGCTCGGAGGAAGAGATCGAGATCCGCGCGGCGACGGTCTGGGCTGTGGAGTTGTTGCGGAGTGCCCTTGAGCAGCAAGGTATTTCACGCCCTGCCAGCGCCATCGACTATCGACTCTGGGCCGAGAGTCAGGCGCACACGATCAGCGAGCGCCCCTATCATCGCACGCGCACCATCTACTACTGATGATGGAGTATTCACGTGATAGGATTGATGGCTATCCATACGCGGGTGCCATTGACAGAGAACGCACATCAGGCGAACATATGCGACGATACAAACAGGTTGTACATACATTGGATGCTCCATGACGCTTCAAGCACAGAACGCACGCGCATCAATGAGACGCAATCGCCGTTGGTGGGCGCGAGGAGTGCCCGCTGCACCTGCTCAGGCATCGGCCACGCCTCAGTCAGATACTCAAACGTCTGGCAGCGAAGCAGCACACTCTGATATCAGGCGTACACAACACAGCGCCTCATATGTTGGGGAAGGGCGGAGTGTCAGCCGTCTCTATCGGCTGGCGCTGGCGGCGCTTGTGTTTGCGGCAGTGTATCGGCTTGCGCTGCTGCTACACGGCTGGCCGGGATTGGACAGTGACGAGGCAATCGTTGGCCTGATGGCGCGGCACATCTTGCTGCGCGGTGAGCATCCCATCTTCTTCTACGGGCAATATTACCTGGGGCCGCTCCAGGCCTATGCCGCTGCCCTTTTGTTCGCCATCTTCGGCTCCTCACAGCTGACGCTCCGCCTGGTCGTATTGCCGCTGACGATTGGGTTTTTCGCGGCGATGTATGCTCTTGGGCGAGCAGCCTATGGCCGAGCGGTGGGGCTACTCGTGCTCGCATGGCTGGCATTCGGTCCGCCTTATGCCACCCTTCGGGAGTTGGTCGCGGTGGGCGGTCATCAGGAGATGCTGCTGTTCGCCGCGCTGCTGCTGCTAGGGATCTGGGACCGTCTACGTCAACCAGCACCGCTGCCCCAGACACAGCGGGAACGCTATCGAGCCGCAGCGACATATGGTGTAATCGGGCTGCTGGCAGGGCTTGGCCTCTGGGCCGATCTGCTGATACTCCCTGTGTTGTTGGTGAGCGGGGTAGCGCTATTCACCAGGCGCAGGCGCGAGCTGCTCTCAGTGTGTGGTGCGCTCCTTCTGCTCGGCTTCTGCATTGGTGCGTCGCCATATATCATCTTCAATGTCACGCATGACAATGCCAGCTATAAACAAGTTGTGTGGCAGAGCCGACCAGCCGGACATGGGAGCTCATGGCCGGCGCCACAGGAGTGGCAGCAGCAGATCGGCGAGACACTGGCAGTTGCTCTACCACTGGCGTTCGGTAGCCCACATGTCTGTGTCACTCAGGGCAACATCTGGAGTTGGTATCCACCGTCAGGCGCGGAGAAGACGCACAGCATCGGCTTCTGCAACAATGCGAATATCGTGTTCTCACTCGCGATCATCGGTCTCTATCTGCTCACGGCATGGCAGATCTTCCTGGCGCTACGACCATGGCTGCGGAGTGTGCCAGCCCGATTGGGGCGGCTGCGCTTGTGGCTGATCCAACGTGGGCTGCTACGCCCTGGTGGGGATCCTTCCAGCTCGGCACCTGTCAACGTTTTGCGGAGCGCTTCGAGTGACAACGTCGAAAGTGGAGTTAATGCGGAGGTCGCGGCACGGCTCTGGCTACGAGCGATGTTGCTTGGTATCGCCGCATTCAACATCTTTGCTTATGCCAGCAGTATCGATGCTCAACGCTATCAGTTCACGGCGGCGCGCTACTTCCTGCCGCTCTATCTGACCCTGCCGCTGCTCTTTGGGTCGCTGTGGGCTGCTGCCCGCCCACTCGTTCCCCGAGTGGTGGCTGCCGCTGCCCGACTGGGAGACGGCTTCAGCCCTCATGGTGCGCCATCGTGGAATACGAAGGGACACTCTCGATTGACGTGGCGCTCGGTGGGTGCGACGTTGGCACTGGTTGCGCTCTTTGCACTGGCGATCCAGGGTGCGGTGCGTGTCTTTGTCTATGCAGGAGATGCCGAGCGGTTTGGCTCGCCGATGCCGCCCGCTGACCGTGCGTTGATTGCCTTCCTCGACACGCACCACATCACGCGGTACTACAGCGACTACTGGACCTGTTATCGCATTGCCTTCGAGAGTAATGAGCGCAGCATTTGCGCAGTGCGTGGCCAGGATGGCGAGCCTGACCTCATGCTGATGAATAATCGCTACACGCCTTACATCGCCGCACTTGCTGCCACACCCACTCCGGCGTATATTCTACCCGCTGGCACGCCTGAAGATACCGATTTTATCGCCGAGACCAGTGCGCGGGGCCTACCGAATATGGGATATACGCGGGTCGTCATAGGGGAGTACGCCATTTACTATCACCCTTGAATGTCTGTAGGTCGTGTGGCCTTTCCGATTGCGGTAAGCTGTGGCGGAATGGAATACAAGCAATGTCACCAGATGAGGAGTCTCCCATGCATGCCACTTTCATTCACACAGCGGATAATCACCTGGGCTACGAGCAGTACGGCTTGAAAGAGCGGTTCAACGACTTCGCCCGGGCATTTCTGGCTGTGGTGGATGCTGCTATTGAACGCCAGGCCGATTGCTTCCTCATCGCGGGTGACCTCTTCAACAAGCGCGCCATCGATGCGCTGACGCTGATGCAGGCGCAGGAGGGCCTCCAGCGCCTCAAGGCCGCGGGTATTCCTGCTATCGCCATCGAGGGCAACCACGACCGCAGCTATTACCGCGATGGCGTCTCCTGGTTGCAGTTCCTCTGCTGGCAGGGACTCTTGCAGTTGCTCAATCCGTTGGTCAACGATGCCGTGCCTGTGCTCTCTCCCTGGGATCCACAGACATTGCGTGGCGCTTATGTCGACCTGAAGGAGGGACGCCTGCGTATCTATGGTCTGCCTTGGTATGGCGCAAGCACCGCGCGGATCATGGAGAACTTCGCCCATGAGTTGCAGGTTGCCCGTGAGCAGGGGCGTGAACCTGGAGTGGAATATCGCGTGTTGCTGATGCATACCGGCGTCGATGGTATCGTGCCGCATATGCATGGATTGCCGAGCTACGAACAGTTTCAGCCATTGCGCGAGTTGGTCGATTATGTTGGGCTGGGGCATATCCACAAGCACTACGTACGTGATAACTGGCTCTACAACCCAGGCTCGACAGAGACATGGGGCGCAGAGGAGAGCGCCTGGGAGCGAGGATACAATGTCGTCCAGGTAGATACCGGTGTGCCGAAAGAGGAGCTCTATCACCATGTAGAGCATGTGGTGAACCCGCGGCGGCCCTTCCTGCGGTACTTGTTCCGTGTGGATGGCTTGAGTGAGCCGACGCTGCTCTATGAGCGTTTCGATCGCATGTGCTACCAGTGGGCAACGGAATCTCGCGGCGAGCTAGTGCAGGCAGGTGCTGAGCCGGTGATCGACATTGGGATGATCGGCGTGCTGAGCTTTAGCAATGACGCCATTGAGAAGCCGCGCCTCGAAGAAATCGTGCGCAGCTACTTCCAACCGCTGACGGTGCGCATCCATGACGGGACGCGCGATACTGAGTTTGATCCGCTAGGTGGTGATGAGAGTGATGGACGCGACCGCTCGACCTGGCAGCAGCTCGAAGTGCATATCTTTCAGGAGCTACTATCTCGGGATGCGCGCTACCTGCAGAATGCTCCACAATGGGCGCAGGTGCTATCCAGTTTGAAGCAGATGGCGCTCAGTGGAGATGAGCCCTCCAGCATCGCTCAGCATCTGCGCGAGGCTCGGTCGAAGCTGCTGTGAGCGATTCGTCATACTTCCGTGGTTGCCTTATGTGGGTGCGCCATTGCATGGCGACGCGCCTCGACGTGTATAGTTGAGCATCGGCCGCTGAGGTGGCTGATCGGCTAACTTAGCAGGGCAGGCGCTCGTATCTACAGAGGATTAGTATCGAGGAGAGAGGAGCGTGGTCATGCACGTCGTTGGCTTTCACCCGTATGATGCGTTATTTGGTTGTGTATTCTTGCTCTTCGCCATTATTCCCTGGGTTGTGGGCTTTGCCTGGATGCTGCCTGACGCGAATCGCCGGGGGCAGCCAGGGGTGCTCTGGGCGGTGTTGACGATTCCCCTTGGGTGGCTGGCGGTGCTGGGCTATCTCATCGTGCGTGCGGTGCAGCGCCCATGACGAGCTTCCTTGAGATACCACGTCGTTAGCCCAGGGTATTGTACTGAACATGCAAAAGGGACAGACCTTGATGTTTGCTGTCCCTTTTGCATATGCCGCTCGTGCTGGTTCACTATGCCTGAGTGGTTGCCTCGACGCCGGCTGCCTTCACCTGATCCCAGGCGTGGTAGGAACTGCGCACCAGTGGGCCGCTCTCCACATGGCGGAATCCCATCGCTCGCCCTTCACGAGCAAACTCGCGAAATTCCTCGGGCGTTACGTAGCGCTCAATTGGCAGGTGCTCATGGCTGGGCTGGAGGTACTGGCCGATGGTGATGATGTCCACATCGGCCGCATGTATATCGTGCATCAGCGCCAGCACCTCATCTTTTGTCTCGCCAAGGCCGAGCATAAAGCCCGTCTTGGTTGGGATGTCGGGATACATCTCTTTGGACCAGCGCAGCACGTCAAGGGAGCGCTCATAGACGGCCTGAGGGCGAACCCGCCGATAGAGCCGTGGCACAGTCTCGACGTTATGGCTATAGACGCTTGGGCGGGCATCCAAGAGTATCTTCAGCGCGTCGCGCGAGCCCTTGAAGTCAGGTGTCAACACCTCTACGGCACATTCGGGGTTGAGGCGGCGTATCCAACGGATTGTCGCGGCGAAGATTGTCGCACCACCATCGTGCAGCTCGTCGCGATTGACTGAGGTGACCACGACATGTCGCAAACCCATCTGTGCCACTGCTTCGGCTACGCGGCGTGGCTCTTCCCAGTCCAGCGCCATCGGGCGCCCGGTGGCGACGGCGCAGAAGCCGCAACTACGTGTGCAGACGCTACCAAGGATCATGAATGTCGCGGTGCGGTGGCTCCAACATTCGCCGATGTTTGGACAACGCGCCTCCTCACAGACAGTATGCAGCGCCTTGGAACGCATGAGGCGCTTCAACTCATCGTAGTTCTCGCCCGTGGGCACGCGCACACGTAGCCAGTCGGGCCGTCGCACCGGCGTGATCGCCATCTCCAACCATCCTCTCGCTAGGGTTCTGCCCGCATTGTAGCAGCGCGCGCCCACTCGTCGCAACCCACAAGGGCGAGCGAGTTCGTGCATATACTGGACGCGGCTTCGCCATTTGGTGTGTCCATATGGCAGACTGTTGGGGCACGAGGTAGATGTAGGGCATTGGTGCCAAGTGGTATGCTCCAATCCACCGAGCACGACCGACTGGGGACTACCTGGATACGTATTTACTACATGACATCGGTGTACTGGTCCGACGTTATACTCTACTGAGGTCTGTAAACCCTACGACAATGCACATCCTGTGGCTTCGGAGGATAGCGGTGGGAACGAGTATACGACGACTGTGGTTCATAT
>DASVOW010001112.1:0-2487 GCA_036383155.1 Ktedonobacterales bacterium | reverse complement strand
CCGCGGACACCGAGACCCTCGAAGAGCTAGACGAGGCGCGCCAGCTCGCCTAAGCGTCGGCTCCCATGCTCCAACGACAGCCGTCCCCTTTCTCAGATAGGAAAGGGGACGGCTGTTTCAGCACCACACCACCAGCACCGGACCCACGCATCTTGACCGGCGAGCAGCCACTAACCACTGCCAGTCAGCGTTTTATTCGCCGCTATCTCGCATAAGTGGAGCCTCCTGGAGCGCCACACATTTCAACCCC
Source organism: Ktedonobacterales bacterium (assembly GCA_036383155.1). Lineage (GTDB taxonomy): Bacteria > Chloroflexota > Ktedonobacteria > Ktedonobacterales > JADMIN01 > DASVOW01. Next base: position 2,237 of record DASVOW010001112.1, on the reverse strand, counting down.
ATCGCAGGGAGCACACCCCACACGGCCAGCAGCGCGACCGGGCGCAACGCGATACTCACGACGTAGAGAGCGCTCATTGGCGGCGCTACCCGTGAGTCCAGTGGCAATGGCACGGTGGCAAGCAGGTACGCAGCTAATTCCACCAACCAGATTCGCCACGCCGAGGGAAAGCGTTTCCGGTCAATCCAGGTCGCCTGCGCCAGCAAGGCGACGAGCGGCACGAGCAAGAGCAGATAGTAAAAGATCCAGTCGATAGGCTCCACCAGCAGCGCGGCGCAGGTTACCCACGCCGTCGCAAGTACCCGGCTATAGGCCACTGCATGTCCATCCTGCAGCTTCTTAGCATCAACCATAGCCCGCGCCGACAAGCCAGCGACCACAGAGCCTCGCCTGTACCGGCGTAGGACGCTCGGCCACCCCTGCGCCACCAGCACGACCCCAAAGAGCGCCGCACAGATGAGCGACGCGAGCATCGTCACCATGCCATGTGCGGGCTCAGGCCTCCCGGGCCGAGCAATCGCGCTCGCCAGCACGATCAACGCATGATACAGAGAGAGGTTCACCGGGCCAGCATTCGTTTGATCCTGATACGTCGTAATCGCCTGAACAAAATCCACATAGAGATGCGGACCGGTCAGCGGCAGCGTCAGCACAGTCAACGCGATGATGAATCCGCACGCCGCGCCACAAAGACGATACCGTCCACGCCACAGATAATAGACAAGTAGCACAGCGGGAAACAGCTTGATCAAAATAGCAAGGCCCAGCCCGACACCAGCCATCACTGGGCGATTGAAAACCTCCCCATAGATCAGCAACGCGAATCCCAGCAGCAGCAGCGGCGTGCTCTGTCCCAGCCGCAGACTGTCCGTAACAGGCTGGCACAGCGCTGCCGCACAAAACAGCACGGCAAATGCGATACGCGGCGATCTCAGGCGTGCTGGGATGCCAGTTCGCATGCCCGCCACCGCTTCCGGCGCGACGGCAACCGCGAGACACCGCGCAAGCAACACGAGACTCGCCATCAGCGCCACCTGCGAGAGCAGGAACCACAGCACGTGTGCGACACCATAGGGCAACAGTCCCAGCGGCATCAACAGCGCGGCAGTCTGTGGCGTCCAGCGGAAGTCAGATGGCCCACTAGGCAAGTGCAACACCGCATCGTTGAACCGCCGCTGCTGCGGCACATCATACACCTGGAGCGGCGCGTGGTGTACCAGCGCGTAAGCCGCCTCATACGGTCCAGTGAAATCATACCCATGCCCTGCAGCGCGCAACGGCAGATAGACACCCCAATACGCATAGACAGCCAGGCAAAGCAGCAAACCCGCCCAACCAATCACATAAGCAGACCGCCGCAACGAGTGTGGGGCGCCGGGAACCCGAAAGCTAAGCCGCCACATCTACGCCTCTTTCCCCACATTGTGTCGCTCTCCGGCCCACCACTTCTCACTACACCGTGAGAAACCGCCCACAGCCGGCCCCATGCATGGTAGTCATGCACCAACTATACTACCATGCGCTGTCACCACATCGAGTCACCACAAAGCGCCAGCTACAGCCTATAACGGCTGGTAGACAACATAGCGGTCAAACGTAAGACGTCGATAGCCCTGGCTCGCATCCGGCCTCGCCGCGAATGCCACCGCTTGTGGCGAATCCAGAGGGAAGACGTACGCGGCGTGGGCATCTGCACGCACCGCATCATAAAAGGGGCGATAGCGATTCATACCCGGTTGCAGATGCTCGTCCAGCACGCCACAGACGATGCGTTCCTTGCTTTGGAAAGCGATGCGGTTGCACGTCCAGTAGTCTGTATAGACGTGGGTAGCGCCGACGCGGAGGAGATCGCCGATCAGCGCGCTCTCATCTCGCGTCAGGCGCTGAGCACCCCCAACCAGTTGGAAGATGTCGCTCACGCCGAGTATGAGTGTGAGCGCCAGCGGGGCAAGCACGACATACCTGCTCGCCCACAGCGTTCGAGCGAACCGAGCCGCCCGCGGCAGCAGCTTGAAGGGATACGACTCTGGCCAGAGAGTCGCAAGCCCAGCAGGGAAGGCCACCAACAGACCGATGAGGTATCGCGTCGACGGCCAGGGTACTCGCGCCGCCGCAGTGCTCAGCGCAAAGAGCGTGAGCGTTCCACCCGCGCTGGCGAGCAAGGCGAGCCGCGCCGTTTGCACTATCGCGCAACGACGCCCATCTGGCGACCATCCATCAGCCCCCGCAGAGCGCCG
>DASVOW010001111.1:0-7480 GCA_036383155.1 Ktedonobacterales bacterium | reverse complement strand
TCGCGTGCCCCACCCCAAGAGAAAGCGATCTCGCAGACTCACACTGGCACTCATGCCAGCGCGAACATGCCGCACCGCTCGGGGCAAGTCGCCCTGCTGCTGAAAGATCGTGGCCAGGCCCAAGTGGACAGCGCCCGCCGCGCGCGTGTCCCTTGCCGCCTCAGCTCGATCCAGCGCCGCCAATTGGAATGCGGCTACTTCGTCCAAGTTGCCGTCTGTGAAAGCCGCAGCGCCGAGGGAGTAGAACGTCATCATCGTGGCGTCGGCCCGAAAAGCATCACCTACGTCTTCCCAGCGTGCGAGCGCCTCCTGCAGCAGAGGATATGCCTGCGTCCGGTCCCCGGCTGCGACTGCAAGCGATCCCATGTGAGTAAGGGCGTCTGCAATGCCGGCGGAATCCTGCTGCCTCTGGCGTAGCTCCAGGGCTTCCTCCAGCACGATCTTCGCCTGGTCCAGATCCCCCCGTGCCACGAGCAGATATCCCGCGCTGAGCAGACCCTGTGCGCGTATGGCCAGATCGGCGGTCTTAGCGGTGCGGCCGAGTGCCTCCTTGAGCCAGCCCCAGCCCTCGGCATGGTAGCCACGCATCAACCAGAACCACCCCAGTGCTTCGGCCACCCGCAGCCCGCGCTCCCGTTCAAGGGCATCGTCTTGATCAAGCAGCCATCGCAGTGCCGCACGCAGATTGTCGCGTTCGCGCTCGAGGCGCAAGAACCACGTCCGCTGGTCGCGCCCGCGTAGCAACGGAGCTGCTCTCTCCGCCAGCTCCAAGAAGTAGTGCGCGTGCGCGCGCTGGGCACTGGCGAGTTCGCCTCGCGCGACGAGCCGCTCCCAGGCATACTCACGCACCGTCTCCAACATACCAAAGGCTGGCTCGGAATCGTCTGTCTCGTCTCCTTTATCCCCGTCTGCTCCGTCCTCCCCGTCGGACTGTGCTGGCAGCACTAAACTCTTCTCCGCCAGCGATGCCAGCGCTTCCAGCGGTCGTCCCTCATCCCACCGATCTTTCTCACCCGGCGCGACTAAGTCTACCCGCTCGCCACCCAGAAAGGCCCCACTTGCCACTGCAGTGATCGCTCCAAGGGAGACCCGGCCGGCGAAGACGCCCAAGCAGCGGAACAGGCGCCGCTCTGGCTCAGACAAGAGGTCGTAGCTCCAACCCACTGCTGCCTCCAAACTGCGCTGCCGCTCGGGCACGTCTGGCGCCTCCCACCGTAGCAGCTGCAGCCGATCTCCCAGTCGACGCACGATGACCTCCAGCGGCAGCGCATCCAGGCGAGCAGCCGCCAGTTCAAGCGCCAGCGGCAAGCCGTCGAGTTGCACCACCAGACGCGCGACGAGTAGTGCCTGTGTCTCAGTGAGAGCAAAATCAGCCCGGTGCGCCCGTGCCCGCTCCACGAAGAGCGCGACAGAGGGGACCTTCGCCAGGTCGTCAACCGATGGCAGCGTAGTGTCGAGGTCAGGTACGGGCAGCGGGGGGACGCGCAACACCCGCTCCCAGCGCAGGTGTAATGGGACACGGCTGCTCACCAAGAGGGTGAGCCCCGGACAGCCAGCCAGCAATTCGGCGAGTTCGACGGCTGCGGGCACCACCTGCTCGAAATTGTCCAGCACCATCAACTGCTTCCGCTCACGTAGGGCGTCCCGGAGTCGTTCTTGAAGGGGACGAAGCCCTGTATCGGCAAAGCCGAGAGCATGTGCGATGGTGGTCACCACCAACCGGGGGTCGCGGATCGGGGTAAGGTCGACCACAGCGACCCCCTCGGGGAAGCGTTCGGGAACCTGGTCGGTGAGGTGCTCAGCCGCCGCCAGGGCGAGGCGCGTCTTACCTACCCCCGCCGGACCAGTGAGCGTCAGCAAGTGGGTGTCGGCTGCTACAAGCAGCCGCGTAATGGCGTCCAACTCATCCTTGCGGCCAATGAGCGCCGTCGGCTGTGCCGGCAGGAGATGGGGCGACAAGCCAGTTGCACCCCTCTCGGAAGTGCGCCGGCTTATGCCATGACGGGCAGCCGCCACCAGTGCCACACGCTCCACGTCGGACAGCGCCAGGGCCTCGGCCAGGAGATGGACAGTGGCACTGCGCGGGCTGCGCCGCTTGCCGCACTCCAAAGTGCTGATTGCGTCGGCGCTTAGATTGGCGCGTGCGGCCAATTCCTCCTGGGTCAGCCCTGCGGCCACTCGGTAGTGCCGTAGCAGGTCACCAAAGGATGGTGAGGATGGTGATGGCAGCGCCATAGCATCTGCCCCTCTCGCTGCGGCCTATCAAGCCCATCATAATCGAGAGTCCAAGGTCCCGACATGGGCTATCCGTACCATGTCACTTCACACTGCCATGCCTCACCGCCATGATACCATCGCATCCATCTTCCAACAATGTCGGCCGCAGGACCTGTACGAGTGAGTTGTCAGGGTGATTGTCGGAGGCGTTGTCGGAGTTGTCGGTGGACTGCAATGCCCTATGCCTTGCATACTTGCGCCCAGAACAACAACGTCGAGGTTTAGCCCCTCGCGGCACATTAGCTTCAGGTATCGCAAATACGAACTGGGTGATTCAGCGGATCACCCCGCATTCCAAACTGTGTCCCCTGTTCACACGCAGTCTTTTCATATGCCTCTGAGGGAGGAATCCATGAGCACGCCACGCGACCCTGCAATTACCACTGAGTTCGATCACGCCCACGACGCAGCGAGCAGTTGGCCGCTGCTCAGCGAGCGAGAGATGAACCGACTGCGCTTCCTGGCGTATTGCCGCTCGCACAGCCGTTTCCGTACGCCCGCACCCGTCCGCGCGGAAGTGGACGCCCTTTGCGACGTGATCATCGCCGCACTCGCCGCTGAACCCACCAGCCAGGTGCCGCCAGTCCCAGAGTCGCTATCCTATCCCCGTGCGGGATCGACACCTACTGACGCGGACATACCAGCGTGGCGCGCTGCACTGGCCAGCGTGCCCCCAACCTTTGCCGCACGGCGCGACTGCCATCCGCACGGCTGAGGTGCCGTGGATGGGCAGACAGCGGATGGAGATCGGCGCCCTGCTCGTCTCCCTCCGCCGACGCACGGCCGGGCACTGTCCTTGACCAGTCTGCTTCGTCCTCACACTCCTGCTAATTGTCTGATACCGCCAGCAGTCGTCGCAGCGCTTACAGCGCCCGTTCGCCCTGTAAGGCCATTCTGCAGTTCCGCAGTCAGCACAAGCATCGACGCCTGCTGGCCATATGTGGAAGCCCTGACCACTCGCATATATGACGAAATCCACTTGTTGTCCCCGTCTGCCGCAGTTGCTCTGCCCACCTAATCCTCACCGTGCCTATGTCAGGTAGGTTACCCCACTGAGTCGAAGAATATGTTAAGATAGGAAATAGGCTATTGATAACGGTAGGCGATGGTATGTAGCTTCGTTGGCTTTTCGGGTATACCCAAAGGAGCGTACCCAATGATTGCCAGTGATATCATGACCTGCAAGGTATCTACCATCCACCCCGAGGCCAGTGTGCAGGAAGTCGCGCACCTTCTTTCCCGTGAGCGCATTAGTGGCGCGCCCGTCGTCAGTGCGGAGGGGCTGATCATTGGCATTGTCACGGAGGCAGACATTATCGGCAAGGTAGACCGCGAAGGACTGTGCGTTGCCGATATTATGAGCCAGCAGATCGTTGCCGTGAGTGAAGACACCCCCGTCAGCGAGATTGCCATGCTCCTGGCAAAGCGCAAGATCAAACGTGTCCCCGTCGTGCGCAGTGGCAAGATCGTAGGCATAGTAAGTCGCGCCGACATTGTGGATGCCGTCGCGCAAGGACAAATCATACTGCGAGATTGGTAGTGTTACCCATGAGCAGAGCACTTCCTCAGTTCCACGCGTGAGGTCGTAGCTATGCTCTCTTGTGGCGGGCAATGTCCCGCTTTCCCCCAAAGCATGCACGCTTCCCCTGTCCCTTCGCGGGCTAGGCCCGCCGTTCGTTGCCCACACACAGCACAAGATCGTAGGGTCATCCTTCGTAGTCTGGCCGCGGAGTAAGCAATTGGCATAGAGAAAAGACAGGCAAGCATGAAGATTGGGGTGATTGCTGAGACCCTTCAGGGCGAGAGGCGCGTCGCGCTGGTGCCGGATGTGGCGGCCAAGCTTGCTGCATCCGGCTTCGAGGTGGTCGTGGAGGCTGGCGCGGGCGAGCAGGCTAGCTTCGCCGACAACGCCTACCGCGAGTCCGGCGCAGTGGTCGAGGCCGACCGGCAGGCTCTGTTGAGCACAGCCAACGTGATACTCTCGGTCCAGCCGCCGAACATTGAGGACTTGACTTCGCTGCGAGACGGTGCGGCCACGATCAGCTTCCTCCAGCCGGCCACCCAAGGCACCGTCATTGAAGCGCTCGCCGCGCGAGGCATCACTGCGTTTTCATTGGAACTGCTGCCCAGGATCAGCCGGGCCCAGAGCATGGATGCGCTCTCCTCGCAGGCGTCGCTGGCCGGCTACAAGGCGGTGCTGATGGCGGCGAACCGGCTGGGCAAGTTCTTCCCCATGCTGATGACCGCGGCAGGCACCATCCCACCGGCCCGCGTACTGGTGCTGGGTGCCGGTGTGGCCGGCTTGCAGGCCATCGCCACCGCCCATCGCCTCGGCGCCGTCGTCGAGGCATACGATGTGCGGTCGGCCGCCAAGGAGGAGGTGAAGAGCCTGGGTGCCTCGTTCCTGGAGTTTGAGCTGGAAACGCAGGAGGGCCAGGGTGGTTACGCCCGCGAGCAGAGCGAGCAATTCCTGACCAAACAGCGCGAGCTCCTGACTCAGCGCATCGCAGTGGCCGATGTGGTGATCACAACTGCCGCGATCCCAGGCCGGCGCGCCCCGCTGCTGGTCACTGCCCCAATGGTACAGGGCATGCGCCCTGGCTCGGTCATCGTGGATCTGGCTGCGGAGACCGGCGGCAACTGCGAGGTGACCCGCTCAGGGCAGGTGGTCGAGGTTGACGGCGTCTGGGTTGACGGCACGACCAACATTCCCAGCACCATTGCCCTTCACGCCAGTCAGCTCTATGCCCGCAACGTCAGCAACCTCCTCCAGCACCTGACCAGCAAGGGCGAGCTGAAGCTGGACTTCGAGGACGAGATCACCAGGAGTTGCTGCGTGACGCATGCCGGGCAGATCGTCAACGAGCGCGCCCGCCAGCTGATGAGTGCGGCCGCCGCTCCTCAGTCCACGTAGTCGGAGGCACGCCGATGAACGAGCATGTCATTACCCTCTTGACCTACTTCGTGCTAGCCGTCTTTATCGGCTTCGAGGTGATCTCAAAGGTGCCGACCATCCTCCACACGCCGCTGATGTCCGGCACCAACGCGATCCACGGCATCATCCTGGTCGGGGCTCTCCTCATCACCGCTGGCGCGCGGACCCCACTAGAGATCGCTCTCGGCTTCGTGGCTGTGGTTCTGGCCACCACCAACGTAGTGGGCGGGTTTGTGGTAACCGACCGCATGTTGGAGCTCTTCAAGGGCCGGCAGCCCGCGAAGGAGGGAGGTAGAGCGCCATGAACGTCGCGACTGCCCTGGTCTACCTCCTGGCCGCTGTCCTCTTCATCGTCGGATTGAGGTTCCTCAGCTCACCTAGCACCGCTCGCCGCGGCAACTGGGTGGCGGCCGCGGGCATGGTGCTCGCCCTGGTTTGGACCTTGGTTCTGCTACGCGACTCCTTCACGCCCGCCGGCATCGTTGCCTGTGTGCTGGGCGTCGTGATTGGCGCCATAGCTGGGACGGTGGGCGCCCGCACCGTGAAGATGACGGCGGTGCCGCAGATGGTCGCCCTCTTCAACGGAGTAGGCGGCGGTGCTGCCGCGCTGGTCGCGGTGTCGGAGCTGCTAAGACTGCCCGGTAGCCACCCCGATCTCCTCATCGGCCTTCCTAGTGTGCTTGCCATCATGATCGGCGGCGTCTCGTTCGCCGGCAGCATGATCGCGTTCGCCAAACTTCAAGGCCTGATAACTGGCACACCGATCACCTACCCCGGGCAACAGGTGGTAAACATACTCCTGACACTCGCCTGGATAGCCGTGGTGGTCGTCGTGCTGGCGGTGAACAGCTCGGCCGCCACGATCGCGCTCCTGCTCGCCCTGGCGCTCGCCGTGGGCGTAGCGCTTGTGCTCCCAATTGGCGGGGCCAACATGCCGGTCGTCATCTCGCTGCTCAACGCATTCACTGGGCTGGCAGTCGCAGCCAGTGGGTTCGTGCTCGACAACTTTGCCCTGATTGTGGCCGGGACGCTGGTTGGTGCCTCCGGCACGCTGCTGACCAAATTGATGAGCGACGCCATGGGCCGCTCGCTGGTGAGCATCCTGTTCGGCGCTTTCCGCCCGGCGCAGATCAGCATCGAAACGGGAGCTGGCGTCGATGGCCGCACGACCCGTGCCGGCTCCCCAGACGACCTCGGCACGATGCTGGCTTACTCGCGCAGCGTCATCATCGTGCCAGGCTACGGCTTGGCCGTGGCCCAGGGGCAACATGCGGTGCGGGAGCTAGCAGACATGCTCGAGAAGCGGGGGGTGGAAGTGCAATACGCGATCCATCCGGTCGCAGGGCGGATGCCAGGACACATGAACGTGTTGCTCGCGGAGGCTAACGTCCCGTACGAGCAACTCAAGGAGATGGATGAGGTCAACGACGAGTTCAAGCGGACGGACGTGGTATTAGTGGTCGGTGCGAACGACGTAGTCAACCCAGCCGCGCGGAGCACACCCGGCAGCCCGATCTACGGCATGCCAATTCTCAATGTCGACCAGGCGCACAACGTCGTCTTCCTCAAGCGGTCAACGCGTCCGGGTTTTTCCGGCACCGATAACGACCTACTCTACGATCCCAAGACGATCATCTTGTTCGGCGACGCCAAGGAGTCGCTGACCAAGCTGGTAGCGGTGGTCAAGGCGGCATAACTGGGTATCGCTTGCATCGTCCGTTCGCCCGGTGTGGTCCTTCAGCAGTTCCGCACGCACTACAGACATCGTGCTCCTGGGCACACCTGACTCGCGGTACGCCTTCAGACACAACGGAAGCCCCTGTATGTCGCCGCTTCCCGCGACATACAGGGGCTTCCGAAGGTTATGAGGGGTGTGCCCCAGTGGAGTTCGCTCCAAAGACCTGTCAAACATGCTGAGGTGGCTAAGCCGCACATCACACTGCCGCCGTGGGTGAATGCGATCGCTTGGTGTATCGTGTGCGGCACGTCAGAGCGACCTCATCGGGCGAACGGTCGCTGTAAGCGCTGCGACGATACCTGGCGGTATAAGAGGAGGCACGGTGCCGGATGTTGTACGATACTGATGAGTACGGCAAGGGTGAATAGGATCTCCGATCCTACAGTCCTTCAAGAAGGAAGAGATCGTTGTCAAACATGTCTAGCACTCCCGGAGAGCGACTCGCCCATCGCCGTGGCGACTATGGGTTCGACGCCCCTTTTGTGCCGATCATCTTCGTCATCATCGGAGTCGTGTTGCTGGGTCTGGCG
>DASVOW010001110.1:0-2541 GCA_036383155.1 Ktedonobacterales bacterium | reverse complement strand
GACGACGCTGGAATGGCCGAGGGAGAAAAACAGCCCGACAGTCACGGGCTTCTTGCGCTCCTGCATGAGCTTGCGTGTCACATTGTCGATGGCGGCGATATGATCGGCGTCCACCGCGTGGCGCAGGCCAAAGCTATAGGCCGTAAGCGCGAGGCCAAGGACCAGCGGATAGTGGAACGATGCGGCGAATGTCAGGATCCACAAAGCCACATTAATGCCTATCAATAGCGAGTAGATGCTGATGACTTTAACTCTCAGGCCAGGAGTCTCATCGCTGAGGACATGTTTGATATGTGCGAGCATGTTTGCCTCCGAGCTAAGACACCAGTGCATCGAATGCACTAGAATATAGAACATGTGACCATCAAACCATAGCATCTCGCGTGCATTTGATGCAAATCTTCGCATCTACATATTCTCGCAGGTTGAGCGAATACGGAAATGCCCCCTTTTGGTCGGACCTTGTTCAATGCCGTAGGTGCGCTTTTTGCAGACTGCGGGTGTAACGATACACAGGTTCATGCGCAACCGGCCGTCGTAACCGCGTGGGATAGCTGAGCAATAACATGGCATGTACACCTGCCCCGATGCATGAATAAATGGCGCGCGCTTTGCTGTATGTTTCAGGATGGCCGCGCATTGCCTCTCTCTTCATTTATCGTACCGACTGTCGCGGGCATAGCTGAGACATGCGCTCGGTTGCACATGGGTGTGTAGTTCGTAGTATTCATGCTAGCTTGTGTGATATAACTGGTGAATCATGACGTAGTTCTAGTGGCGTCATTTTTTGTCCGCCGGGGCTGGACATAACGTTTTGCCCCCCGGCTACCGTCCGAAGGAGGACGTGGGTATGCTCCCCGAACAGTACGAAGTCCTGGATGAGAATCTCGTCAAGATTCGCGCGGGCCGCATGACACGCCGCACATTCGTCGAGCGCGCCGTCGCACTCGGCCTTGGCAGCAGTGCAATCGTTTCATTGCTTGAGGCCTGTGGTGGCACAGGCAGCGGCGGCACCACGAACATCAACTGGACCAGCGAGCATGACGGCTCCGGCGTCTACGCCAAGCTCGTCGATCAGTTCAACAAGAGCAACAAAGGAGTACACGTCAACTATACCAACGGACCGAACTCGACCGACCAGCTCCGCCAGACGACGATTACGGCTCTGCGCGCGCGCAACGGCTCCCAGGATATCATGTCGATGGATATCATCTGGCCGGCGGAGTTCGCTGCCAACGGCTGGACAGTGAAGCTCGATGACAAGTGGCCGAAGAGCGAGCGCGATAAGTATCTGCCCGGTCCGGTCCAGGGCTGCACCTTCAATGGCAGCGTTTGGGCGGCGCCTCTGCGCACCGACGCCGGCTTGCTCTATCGCCGCACCGATGTCGTCAGCTCGGCTCCCGCCACCTATGACGACATGACTAATGCGGCGGCACAGGCTGTGTCCAATACCAAGACGAAGTATGGCTATCTCTGGCAGGCGGCTCAGTATGAGGGCCTTGTCTGCGACTTCATCGAGGTGCTGGCGGGCTACGGCGGCTCGGTGCTCGACCCCAACGACGCCAAGAAGGTCACGGTCAACAGCCCAGAGGCTAACGCGGCCCTGACGAAGATGGTGAGCTGGGTCGGCACTATCTCGCCGGCAGCCATTACCACCTTTATGGAGGAAGACGCCCGTACCTCCTTCCAGAACGGCGATAGCGCATTCATGCGCAACTGGCCGTATGCCTATTCGCTGGGCAACGACGCCACCAAGTCGAAGGTTGCAGGCAAGTTCGATGTGAGCGTATTGCCATATGGTGGTGGCGCAAATACGACGCCTCACTCCTGCATTGGCGGTTGGCAGCTCGGCATCAATGCCTTCTCCAAGAACGTCGATGCGGCCTGGGAGTTCGTCAAGTATATGCTCAGCCCTGACGCGCAGAAGACGTCTGCCGCCGAGGCATCGGTCTTCGCGACCTTGCTGAGCGTCTATGATGACCCGGATGTGCTGGCGAAGCAGCCGTTCTTCAAGAACGTCAAGCCGGTTTTTGCGACAGCGGTGCCGCGCCCCGTGTCGCCGAAGTACCCGGACATCACGAACGCGATCCAGGCACGCATCCACGCCGCCCTCACCAAGCAGAGCAGCGTAGCCGATGCGTTGAGCTCCTTGCAGTCTGATCTGCAGAATATCGTCAGCAAGTAGTTCATTTTCACCCGGCGGAGCTGGCATATCTGCGGGTACTCAACTTGCGAATAAGCTAGCTCAAACGCCGGGTCCTGCCATTCCGTGAGTCATTTCCCAGGCGCATTCCATTCCGCTGGACTGTAGCTCGACGAGGAGGCAGTTGTATGGCAACTATTGCAGTCAGTGGGCAGTCCCGGTTGCATCGTCTGCGCGAGCATCTCGATGTAGGCAGCGGTGTCATGCCCTATTTTCTGGTAGCTCCTGCCTTGTTGCTCATCGCGGTCGTGGCGATCTACCCGATCATCGACGCCGTCCGTCTCAGCTTCCTCGAGAACCCGTTGGTCCCTACCGGCAACAATTTTGTGGGGCTGAAC
>DASVOW010001109.1:0-1617 GCA_036383155.1 Ktedonobacterales bacterium | reverse complement strand
CGCGGCGCCTAGAAGCGCGGCGAGTTGAGACATAAGAACTCCTCTGAATATGTCGTGTCAGTCCTCCGCCACATGTGCCAATCGCCCTTGCTTGGGGGCGTAGAACAGGGCGAGGAAGAGCAGGAACGCGGCGAGGGCGAGCGTGAGCGGATTCGTTTGCCAGAAGGGCGTGCTGGTCAGACGCACGGCATAGGTAGCGTCGAGCTGGAAGAACTGGGCGAACCAGACCGCGAACGCGCCGGTGGCGGCGATGACGGGACCACATACGAGCGATGTGAGCAGGCTCCCCGTGGAGAGTAATGCCAGCGGACCAAGCCATGTGGTGATGAGCGCACCTGGCGATTGGCCGTGGAGTGCGGCGAGTATGGCAGTCGCAGCGAAGGCAAGCGCCAGATCGTAGCCGAGCAGCAACGCGACCCGGCAGAGCAGCGTCAGGCGCGGAGAGGTCGGTGTGGCCAGCTCCAGCTCCAGGGCGGGATTGGCCTCTGGCCCGTAGAGGAATGCCATGCCACCGGCGGAGATCACGGGCAGGAATAGCGCGAGAATGCTTGGCTCATGCAACGTCCCGAGGGCCGCCGCATAGATGGTGGTGAAGATCATGGCGGCTGTTGAAGCGATCCAGATGCTACGATGGATGAGCCGGGGCTGGCGGAGCAGGAGACGCCAGAGCGCCAGCGCGTCGCGAGCTATGGATGGCTGAGCGCTGTGCTGGGCGATATGGGCGAAGGGGACAGGCGCGGGAGCCGCATCGATCTCGGCGAGAATGCGCATGAAGATGGCGGGCGAGGGTGATGATGCCGGCATGGTCGCGCTTCGTGTGACATCGCGGAACGCCTCCCAGGAGGCCAGCTCCATCCGGCACGGCTCGCAGCCCGACAGATGTCGCCGCACGTACGCGTCGTCGCGCACATCGAGTGTGCCGTTAAGGTAGGCTGGCAATAGGGCGGCGACATGGTGGGTCGGATAGGTGTTGTCGTCAGCGTGACTCATCGCTGTCCTCCTTTCCAGGGGCGAGCAGTGTACGCAACTGGCGCTTCGCGGCTGCCAGCCGGCTCTTTACCGTGCCGAGCGGCACATCGAGAATCTCTGCCATCTCGGCGTAGGAATAGTCCTGCATCAGGGCCAGCACGGCGATCTCGCGGTAGCGCAGCGGAAGTCGCTCGAAGGCGTCGAGCAATTCGTCGCGAGTAGACATGGTGAGCGTCCACGTCTCCGGCTCGGGGTCAGGCGCGGCCACATCTTCCAGGGCTGAGACATCGGCCAGCGGCAGGCGCATGCGACGCAGCGTGTTGTGTGCCTGCCGGCGAGCGATGCCTGTCAGCCAGGCACGCGCGGTTGAGGTTCCATCACGAAAGCGCTCGTCAAAGCCATCCGCACCACGCCACACGGCGACAAACGTATCTTGCAGCAGCTCTTCCGCAAGCCCGTGATCGCGCGTGTGCTGCAGCAGAAAGGTGAAGAGCGGGCGATGGTGACGCTCGTACAGTGTGGCAAGCGCGCCTCGATCTTGGCATGCTATGCGCTGTAGCAATTGCGCGTCGTCGTCTTCCGCTGCTATTGGCGCTGGTGATTGATCCACCTGATCAGCTATCCTCATCCCGATGCTGCCCTATCTGC
>DASVOW010001108.1:0-2146 GCA_036383155.1 Ktedonobacterales bacterium | reverse complement strand
CTCAAGTCGGTGATCGACGAGGTACGCGCTCATGCCAATGATGTTATTCTGTTTATCGACGAACTTCATACCGTCGTCGGCGCGGGCGCAGCCGAAGGTGCGATGGACGCCGGAAATATGCTCAAACCCGCGCTTGCTCGCGGCGAGTTGCACGTCATTGGCGCTACTACAATCGAGGAGTATCGCAAGAACGTCGAGAAAGATGCCGCGCTGGAGCGCCGCTTCGCCCCGATCCTGGTTCCCGAGCCGACCGTAGATGACACCATCGAGATTCTGCGCGGACTGCGCGACCGCTACGAGGCGCACCACCAAGTGCGCATCACCGATGAAGCGCTTGTAGCCGCCGCTGATCTCTCCGACCGCTATATCACCGGAAGATTCTTACCAGATAAAGCAATCGACCTCGTCGATCAGGCGAGTGCCCGTGTGCGGCTGCGCGCCGGTATGGCTTCCGAGGAAACGCGCGAGGTGGATGGGCGACTGGCCGCGTTACATCGCGAAAAAGATGCCGCCGTAGCCGCCGAAGACTACAAACGTGCTGGTCAGATACGCACCCAAATCGACCGGCTGCAGAAGGAGCGAGATGCGGCGCACGGCCCAGCGCCAGAAATCCCTGAGGTCACCTCAGAGGATGTCGCCGACATCGTCTCTAGAGCGACCGGCATCCCAGTCTCACAGCTTACGCAGGAGGAACGCGACCGGTTGATGCACCTGGAAGAGCAGTTGCACGCCCGAGTCGTTGGCCAGGATGAGGCGGTGCGGGCGGTCGCGGAGGCGGTGCGCCGATCGCGGGCGGGCCTCGCGGATCCACGTCATCCTGTTGGCTCCTTCCTCTTCCTTGGCCCCACCGGGGTTGGCAAGACTGAGCTCGCCCGCGCCCTCGCCGAAGCGCTCTTTGGCGACGAGAATCGCATGGTGCGGCTCGACATGAGCGAGTTCCAAGAGCGGCATACGGTGAGCAGGCTCGTAGGCGCCCCTCCGGGCTACGTTGGCTATGAAGAGGCCGGCCAACTCACCGAAGCCGTTCGGCGCCGCCCCTATAGCGTGTTGCTCCTTGACGAGATCGAGAAAGCGCACCCCGATGTCTTCAACATCCTGCTGCAGCTTCTCGACGATGGGCGGCTCACCGACAGTCAGGGACACACCGTCGACTTCACCCATACCGTCGTGATCATGACGAGCAATCTCGGCGCCGACCGCATCCTCGCCACCACCAGCGCGGGTGAGTCACTCGAATCCATCCGCGAGTGGCTCATGGATCTCCTGCGCCGGCAGTTCCGGCCGGAGTTCCTCAATCGCATCGATGAGATCATTCTCTTCCACGGGCTGGAGCGCCCGCAGTTGCGCCAAATTACGGAGTTGGCCTTGGAGCAGACGCGCCGCCGCCTGCATGCGCAAGGCATCACACTCGAGATCACCGAGGCCGCCATCGACTGGTTGGCAGAACATGGCTTCCAGCCCGAGTTTGGCGCGCGCCCGCTGCGCCGCACCATTCAACGCGAGTTGGACAACCCACTCTCCAATATGCTCCTCGACGGCAAGCTCCGCAGCGGGCAGCAGGTGCGTGTCGATGCGAAGGGTGATAAGCTCGCTTTCGAGATCGCCGGTGAGCCCACAGCCAAAGCAGCATCAGCCGAGCATGATGGCAGATCCCGACAGCAGGCAAAACAGCAGAACGGCAAGCAACAAAACGGCAAGCAACAGCAAAAACCACCGCAGAATCCGGCCTTGCCGAGGGGCGAGAACGGGTAACACTAGTCGTCTCTCACGAGACGGAAATGAGGTGCTCTCTGCTGTTGTCAGGCCATGCGAATAGGTTAGAGGCTGATGGTAATGTGGTTCTCGACCGAGGTGACGCCAGGCGCTGACCATGCCACCCGCTCCGCTTCCTGCCGCTCCGCCCACGAGCGTACCGTGCCGCGCAGGATAACCTTGCTGCCATCCACCTCGTCGGTGATGCGTTTCGCGTCCGTCTCGGCGCTGCGCACGAGCGCATCCTCAATCTTCTTTTTCAGCTCCTGAGGCGCAGGTTTGGTTTTTGGGCGGACTACGAGTAGGTTGGTGACACCGCGCACGCCCGCTATACGGCGTACCACACGCTCGGCATCCTCTTTCTGATACTCCCATTCGACCTCGCCCTCGAGTG
>DASVOW010001107.1:0-3453 GCA_036383155.1 Ktedonobacterales bacterium | reverse complement strand
AAGTTGCTGCCCGAGCGGCAGGCGAAGCTGCTGCTGTTGCGGCAGGAGGGCGGGCTGAAATACGCCGAGATTGCCGCCATTCTGGAGGTGGCTCCCGGATCGGTTGGCACGCTGCTGGTGCGCGCGGAGCGCGCCTTTGAGCTGGCCTGGAACCAACTGGGTGCCCAGCATGCGAGTTCTGATAAGAATGGAGGGTCGGACCAATGACCACCTGCTATGATGCCGGCGCGTTGCGCGCCTATCTCGATGGCGAGCTACCCGAAGCAGATATACCCGCTGTCGCGGCCCATCTCGAAGCGTGCGGCGAGTGCCGGGCGCGGCTGGACGAGCTGAACGCGCTTGATGCGTGCGTGGGCAGGAGCTTCGCGGACGTAGCAAGCGATGCGCCAGCAGCCGGCGAGGCGTTCGCCCGCCTGCGCTCGCGCCTGCCGGAAGTCTCGACGCGGCCTGTCGCGCCTACTGCTATCGGGCGCTTCACTCGCGTGGCGCGGTCACGACGAGCCAGTGTAGGCAGCGCGATTGCGGCTGCTCTGCTACTGGCTGTGTTGCTGGTGCCGGGCGTGCGGGCGGCGGCGGCATCGCTGTTGCAGGTGTTCCGCGCGCAGTCGGTGGTCTATGTCTCCGTGTCGCCCAGCCGGGTCCAACAGTTGCGGAGCTTGAATGTGGACGCCCACGCGCTGTTCATCTCGGAGCCCAAGCCGATTGGTGCGGCGCCCACTATGCAGAAGGTGGACTCGCCGCGCGCCGCCAGCGCGCTCGCACACTTCACAGCGGGCACGGTCACTGTCTTTCCGAGCGCACCAAGCTCGACGACAAATAGCGTTATGGGGTCGAGCGCCTACCAGTTGCAGGTGAACGTCAAGACAGTGCGGCAGATACTCACGGCGCTCGGCGTGACTGACGTGAAGATCCCTGACTCTCTCGGCGCGCAACCGATAACCGTCTCGCTGCCGGCCAGCGTGCAGGCGCAGTACAGCGGCAACGGCTACACGGCGACGCTGGTGCAGGGGACCAGCCCGACAGTGGATCTGCCCCAGGACGTGGACCTCTCGAATCTCGGGCAGGCTGTGCTTGAGGTCTACGGCATGAGCCCGACCCAGGCGCACGCGCTGAGCAAGCAGATTGACTGGCGCTCGACACTTGTCTTCCCATTCCCAATGGGGACGTCGCAGATTCAGCAGGTGAACGTGAACGGGGCGCAGGGCGTGCTCCTGGATGCGAGCCAGGCCGGTGGGGGCGAGCGTGGCGCTCGTGACTACGTGGTCTACTGGCAGAAAGGCGACCACTTCTACATGCTTCAGTGTCAGGGCAGCGCCATCGGCGAGACGGCGGTGCTGGCGATGGCGGATTCGGTGAAGTGAGCTGAGGTGAGCGGCTGACGCTCGACTTGCGATGAGGATATGCGGCCTGTGCGCAATCCACCAGTGGTGTGGAGATGTGCGCAGGCCGCTCCTTGTTGCGTGTTGGTGGGATGTGCGTCAATGCGGATAGGGCATCGCTCCGATGCACTCGGGTGCCACTTGCTCGGTACTCTGGCGCTTGTGATGGGTGGCGGGCTTATGTCACGATTATGACCATGCCGGTGTGAGCGGCTGTCGCCTCAGAGGGTGTCGTGGAGGTAGAAGCGTGACCGAGCTTGCCATCGAAACCACCAGTCTGCGCAAGGAATACGGCGCGAAGGTCGCCGTCGCCGATCTGACGCTCGCGGTTCCGCGCGGCGAGGTCTTTGGCTTTCTCGGTCCCAACGGCGCGGGCAAGAGCACGTCCATCAAGATGCTGCTCGGACTGGTGCGCGCCACCGGCGGCAGCGCGCGGGTATTGGGGCGCCCGCCAGGCGACACTCCCACCCTCGGGCGTATCGGCTTCTTGCCGGAACACTTCCGCTTCCACGACTGGCTCACGGCGCGTGAATTGCTGGCGCTGCACGGGCGACTGGAACGCATGGAGCCGGCGCATTGCCGCAAGCGCACGGCTGAGGTGCTGGAGCTGGTTGGGCTGGTGGAGCATGCCGACCGTCCGCTCTCGGGCTTCTCGAAGGGCATGCTCCAGCGCATTGGCATCGCCCAGGCGCTGTTGCACTCGCCCGAGCTGATCTTCATGGATGAGCCGACATCCGCGCTCGATCCTTTCGGGCGCCGCCTCGTGCGCAGCATTATCCAGCAAGTGAAGGCGCAAGGCACGACCATCTTTCTGAATTCGCATCTGCTCAGCGAGGTCGAAGTGACGTGTGACCGTGTAGCGTTTATCCGCGATGGCGTCGTGCTGCAGACGCTTGGACTGCACGAGATGCAAAGCGGCAAGCAACATCTGGAGCTTCGTGTGGATGCCGTATCACCCGCATTACTCCAACGGCTGGCGCCACTGGTGGATGAATGGCGCTTCCTCGACACGGACGATGTGTCGGCATCCACGGCGCCAGGAATGGTGGAGGGAATGTCTATGCCGGATGGGGCTGGCGATGGCGCGCCGACCGCGCTCATGCTGGTAACTGACACGATGCGAGCGCCACTGATAGCACAAGCGACGCTCGATGCGGGCGCGCAGTTGCACGCGCTAATTCCGCGGCACACATCGCTCGAACAGCTCTTCCTCGACGTGGTAGGCATGGAGGACAGCGGCCAATGAACGCGGTGATGACACTGGCATGGCTCACCTTCCACGAGGCGCGGCGCCGCAGCATGGTGCTGGTGGCGCTCATCCTGGGGGCGGTATTTCTGCTGCTCTTCGGCATCGGCCTCGACCGCATTGTGAACAGCACTGCAGTGGATTCCACGCGTGGTGCCTTCGCGTCGGAGGTGACGTATAACCTGCTCGCGCTGGCGGGGCTGTATGTCGTCCACTTTCTCGCTGTGATGCTGGCGATTGTCGCGACAGTAGACGCCGTCTCGGGTGAGATCAATTCGCACACCATCCAGACGCTGGTGACGAAGCCCATTAGGCGCTGGCAGGTGATCGCGGGTAAGTGGCTCGGCTATGTGATCATGCTTGTGCTCTACACGTCGCTGCTGAGTATAGGCATCCTGCTGGAGGCGCAGCTCATCGCCGGGCATCTGCCTCCCAACTGGGTCGAAGGGGTCGCGCTGATTCTCTTGCAGGTGGTTGCGGTGGTCTCGCTGTCGCTGTTGTGCGGAGTCTACTTTTCGACGCTGACGAATGGGGTCATCCTGTTCATGCTCTACGGACTCGCGTTTATCGGTTCGTGGGTGGAGCAGATCGGCACATTCTTCGATTCCCCGGCGACCTCGCAGATTGGCATCATCTCAAGCCTGCTGTTGCCGGTGGAAGCGCTGTGGCGTCTGGCAGCGAACGCCATGCAGCCGCCGTTCTTGAACAACCTGGGTCTCTCGCCGTTCAGCCTGGGGGCGGTGCCTAGCCCCGCGATGGGCGTCTACGCAGTGGGCTATGCGATTGTGCTCCTGTTGCTAGCGATGCGCGCGTTTGGCCGCCGCGATC
>DASVOW010001106.1:0-1788 GCA_036383155.1 Ktedonobacterales bacterium | reverse complement strand
GCCACGCCGATCATGTTGCTGCTTCCGCTCATGGTGAGCATCTGGCCGGAGCGATCTCGCAGGCTCGTTGCGCCTGGCAACTCGCTCCAGCTCGCGCCGCCGTCCGAGCTGTATAGCAGCCCGCTCGTTCTATGGTCGCTGCTGCCGTGGTCGATGCCGACTCCGTAAAAGGTCGCGCCGCCGCGAGCGCGGAGGAAGCCGAACAGTGCCGGGTGGGTGGAGGCTATCGCGACACGCTCCCAGGTGCTGCCGCCGTCAGTGGAGCGCCAGATCTGCGCGCCCGCGACGGGTCCGGAGAAGGAGGACAGGGGACTGGAAGGGACGCCGGCGATGCTCTGCTGGCCCATCGAGTCGGAACTCGCGCTCGCACGGGGGCTGGTTGCGACTGGGTAGGCGCTCACCAACACAGCGGTGCCCGCTTCAAGTAATCCTCCCGCGACGAGCCCCTGCGCCGTGAACGCCTGATCGATCCGCGTCCACCCATGCCCGTCAGCCTGCAACGCATACAGCGCGTAGGTTGGGGCGCCGATTGCAGTGGGCGATGGGCTGGTGTCGAGCCGCACCGTGGCGAGGACACGCTCGCCCAAGATGGCCACGCCATCGATGGTGTTGCGCGAGTCACTCCCTTCGATCGCCGGTAGCCCCGGCAGTGCCGTCCACGTCCGCCCGCCGTCGCGGCTCCGATAGAGCAGGCGTGGCGCCACGATCTGGATACCCGTCTGCGCGTCGGCGGCGCCACGACCGAGGATCAGGTTCGCTGCGTCAGTGTCGTCGACAAAGAGTTGGCAGTATGTGCCAGCCCCATCCGGGAGCGGCGCCGTGGACTTCCAGCTGGCGCCGCCATCAGGCGTGACGAAGACAGTAAGCGTGCCCCCTGCCGTCGTGCAGGCGTACCCCATGCGTGGGTCGGATGAGGCGAACGTATAGTCCAGGACCCCGCGGGGAGCGGCCTGGGAGAGCTGCCACACGGCGGGAAATGCCGTGGGCAACGGGCCTTCGGTAGACGTGTTGCCGCCAGACGTGTTGCCGGCAGCTGAGTTAAGTCCACAGGCCGCCAGCGGGGCACAGAGCAGCACGAAGAACATGGCCATCGTCACTTCCCGCGCTATCATAGTCCGCACATGCATCGTGCCGCCCTCCGGTACCGGATGTTGTCTCGTGTTGTCTCGCGCCAGTATCCAATGTCGAGAAGCCTCGACCTCCGCTGAGAAGCTGGCTGCAGGCAATTGACGCTCGATCGTGCTATGTGGCTACAATGCACGAGAGGATGACGAACGTCGACAGCTACAGTCGCCCGAACGGATTTTATCACCCCGATGTCCCATCTTCCCCCGCAACGCCTCACGGTACGACTGGCTCCCAGAGGACAGGCTCCCAGGCGTCGAGGATCCGTTGGAGAGTGTCGACCAAGAACACGCGTTGACCGCGCACAAGGAAGAACATCAGCAGATAGCCAACATACCAGAAGCAGCAGCACGCCAGCAGAAACAGGGCGAGCAGCCCAAACACATCCACCAGCCCAGGAGGGAGCGTCAACCATCCAGCAGCGCCCACAGCAGCGCCCACAGCAGCACCCACCACGGTGAGCACGAAGGCCACCAGACAGGTGATGAGCAGGACTAACCAGAAGATGCTGGCATATCGATTGAGGGTCAGATGGATGGTGACGAGGGTTTCTGTAGGGCCAACTGCCGTGAGTGTGCCGTACGCGACCGGAAGCATGTTATTGTGCAGGTGGTATGGCAGTCCGCTGGGCGAGACACGTGTGGGGTTGCGGTATAGGGTGAA
>DASVOW010001105.1:0-2431 GCA_036383155.1 Ktedonobacterales bacterium | reverse complement strand
CGGCTACCCGAATGCAATCGACGAGCACCATCAGGGTGGCCTTGCCGGATACCTCACCCGTGAGGAGATCGCCACACCGATAAGCGCCACGCGCATCGCCGTCAATCAAGCCTTCGCCTGGAACCCCTCGATTCGCGGCGTGAAATCTGAGGATACAATCGTGCTTACCGCGCATGGACCGGAGGTACTGACAGCTCCCAAAGGCTGGCCGGCGTGGAACATCGAAGTTGACGGACACATCGTCGCTCGTCCCGCTATTCTAGTCGTAGCGTAGAGTCACGCTGAGGTGATCGTAATGATTGGCAGCAGGGAAAGATCGACTTCGCGCATCCGTTCCGGGCCAAGTGCCACGATCACCTCGCGTAACCGGCGCGCATCGGCAATCAGTTGCCCTACCTCGACCCCCATACATCTTGGCACGAACGGCTCAAGGTACTCGGCGCCACTCTGCAGCTTGATAGTCGCGCCGCGATAGTTGTTGCGCAGGAGATGGTAGCAGCCCACGCCGACCTGAAGGATGCCCTTATAGAGATCATCGCAGTAGACAGGTCTGCTCGCACGCTGGCCTGCTGGGACGGCTCTAGCAAATGCGCGCGCAAGATCGCGCTCGACATGCCACATAGCCTCCAGCGTCTCATGGCACTCAAAATACTCACGCTGGTTGAACTGCTCGATTGCGCGAAGCAATTCTGCGGATGGCGGCAATGCACACCGAGAAATCGGGGCGATAGACTGCTGATCCTGTACCATACGCACTCCTGAGACGGTCTCTCCGTACGGTTCACTTTCTTGTGCATCAGTACTGATGTGCTAAAGCAAACCGCCTCACCCGTTTGCCATAATATATCGGCAAACTTCGCAATATCAGCAGCCTTCTCTACTCTATCAGTATCCTGCACTCAACCACACACGATGAATTGCTGACAGCATGTTGTCCCATTCGATTAGCGTGAGACAGACAAACCAATCCATAGCGTACACCATCGTACGCGCTCTTCAGCAATGCCCATTCCGCTTCTGTGGTCACCTTGCATATGACTGGCTGCCCGCGAGGCTCCCCGATACACACGGCAAGAGGAGCAAACGAGATGAGTATGCGGACCCCGAGAATCTTGGTCGTTGATGACAGCGACACCGACCTGACGTTGATGTCAGCACCATTGCGCGCCAGCGGCTACCACGTAATCACCGCGCGCGATGGCGAGGAGGCGCTCACCAAGGTGGCATCCGAGCGACCACAGTGCATCGTGCTCGATGTTGTCCTGCCCAAGCAAAACGGATTTCAGATTTGCCGCCAGCTCAAGCAATCCGAGCAAACACAACACATTCCGATCATTATGGTCAGCATCAAGAACACACCGGTAGATAAGCGCTGGGGCCTACAGCAAGGGGCAGACATCTACCTCGCCAAGCCCTTCCAGCCCAACGAGCTACTCGACAGCGTACGCCGCGTACTGTAGTGCCACGCAGCAAAACAACCAGCGCCACCAGCATGCTACCAAAATGGCTCCCCTGTTCGAGAGGAGCCATTTCGTGTTCCCATGTGCTCTCACAGACGATGAGAGCGCAAGACTTCACGGCAACAAGCTATCGTGTGTGCGTTTCCGCAAACTCCTGGTGTCGTAGGCGGCGGCTCACCACACCCAGCAACTTGATCGCGATATCGGGAGACTCGCGCAGCGCCGCCCGGAAATCCCAAACCGGAATGACCAGAGCCTTAGTCGGCTCAAGCGCTGTCACTGTAGCCGTACGCGGCAGATCATCCAGCAGTGAGAGCTCTCCCAGCACAGCGCCTCGCTCGAACGTGCCAAGATCGCGCACATCGCCATCGAGCGACTCCTGCGTCACTCGCACAGAGCCACTTGTCACGATGAAGAGGCCCACGCCTGTTTCGCCCTGACGCAATAAGGCAGCGCCAGCGGGATACTCACGCTCACGGCAATTCGACGCCAGAATTTCAAGCTCACGTTTAGCTAGGTCGCTGAACAATGGCACTTGGGCGATCACGTCTTCGTACACTCGTGCTCTCCGCCTTTCTTGCGACGCCGGTGGGCACAGTTCACCATGCCCACGCATGACATCGACGAGAGTTAGATTGTATGGTTGGTACAGATGGAATAATCGCAGCTATTGTACGCTATTCGGCGCAACTTCACCAGATACACTGGATCACTCAATCACCGCGACCTCCGACCGAAGAGCGCTACACGTCGTCTGGCCAATCAGCCATTAGCGTCCGTGCGGCCAGCCCGCTCCATTAGGGCCCGACGGACCGCCAAACGTGTTCGGCCGCGAGTTTGGCCCAGAGTTGGACCCTTGCATACCACGTCCACCGCTTTGTGCACCCGGTGCTCCATGTCCGTCACCCCAGCCAGGTATACCAGGCATAGCAGGCATTTCCGGCATCGGTGGCAAGCGCCAGTCATTGTCC
>DASVOW010001104.1:0-7442 GCA_036383155.1 Ktedonobacterales bacterium | reverse complement strand
TTTTCGTGTGGGCGATTTCTCGTGTGTGGCGCTGCCGGATCTCATCAATACGATTACGGAAGACGACATCACGAGCATGTTTACCAACGATGCCGAAAGAATGCTCGCCGCGTTTCGCGCCCTACCGGTATCGTACACCTTCTGCCAGAATATTCTCCTTGTGGAGACCGGGGATAAACGGATCCTGATCGACAGCGGTGTGGGGCAAGCTGACCCGGATGATCCTGGACATCTGCTGGATCGGCTACGGGCGGAAAACATCACACCGGAGTCCATCGATACGGTGGTGATCAGCCACTATCATCTGGATCACATTGGAGGACTGGTGGATACTGCGGGCAATCCGACCTTCCCCAAAGCGCGATTAGTCGTGCCGAGCCAGGAGCACGCCCACTGGATGCGCGAAGATATTCTCGCCGGTATGGATCCGACGCGTGTCGCCCGGCTTCGCCAAACGTTTGCGGCCTATGTGGAGCGGTTGACCCTGATGGATGATACAGCCGATATTGCGCCGGGAATTTGCTATGTTCCAGCGCTGGGCCATACGCCCGGACACCGCGCCGTGCATATCGAGTCTGGGAACGCGCGGCTGCTCCACATCGTCGATACCATCCACATGCCCATTCAACTCAACGCACTGGATGCAGCGCCGTCCTTTGATGCGCAACCCGATATCGCTACTGCGACTCGGCGTGCGCTGCTGGCACGGGCAGAATCCGAGAATCTGCTTTTGATGACCTATCACTTTCCATTTCCCGGTCTGGGATATGTCCGGCGTCGGGGCGATCTGCTGGCCTGGGAACCTTACGCTATCCCTGCGTCTTCGGAAACGTAGCCATCCCGCGTGTACCACGAACATGTGTGGCATGCGGCGGATTTCGCTGTTCGGCTGGCGTGAAGTCTCAATTCATCTCCTCTGGCCCCGTAAGTGCCGCTGTAGTACTACGGGCGCCAGTTAGCGCCACGAAGCCCCTACGGGGACTGGGAGCTAGCGAAGGCGCTTGCCGAGGTTTATCATTCACAAACAAACCCTGTGACAGTGGGACTGGGAGACGGTGGGCGGTACGGTTGTGCGGGGGCGCACGTGCGACTCGTGTGAAGCGTCTACGTTTCAGGCTTGCGATGAAGGTAGTTCGTGATACACTCTACCTCCATAGCGGAGGTGCATATGAGCGTAGCGGCGAGGATCAACCGGCTCTTTGGGGCCGATGGTAAGTGCTTTGACGTGGCAATCGACCACGGCTTCTTCAACGAGTTAACGTTTTTGTCGGGGATCGAGGATATGGCCGGCGCGATTGCGACGATTGTGGCGGCGAATCCTGACGCGATCCAGCTCACTATTGGGCAGGCGATGACGTTGCAAGCAGTGCCGGGCAAGGCGAAGCCGGCACTGGTGCTGCGGACGGATGTGGCGAATGTGTATGGCACGAACCTGCCGCGCACGCTCTTTAGCGAGCTGATCGCCGAGCCGGTGGAGCAGGCGCTGCGGCTGGATGCGGCGTGCGTCGTGGTGAATCTGCTGCTGCTGCCGGATCAGCCGGAGCTGCACCACCAGTGCGTGCGCAACATCGCCGCGCTCAAATCTGTGTGCGAGCGCTATGGTATGCCGCTGATGGTGGAGCCACTGGTGATGCAGCCAAACGAGCGCGCGGGCGGCTACATGGTGGACGGCGACATTCGCAAGATCTTGCCGCTGGTGCGCCAGGCGGTGGAGCTGGGCGCGGATGTGATCAAGGCCGACCCGACCGACGATGCGGAGGAGTATCACCGCGTGATCGAGGTTGCCGGGAAGACGCCGGTGCTGGTGCGTGGTGGAGGACGCGCGCCAGACGAGGAGATTCTGGCGCGGACGTATGCGCTGATGCGGCAGGGCGCGGCGGGCATCGTCTATGGACGCAACGTGGTGCAGCATGCCTCACCCGCCGGGATGACGCGGGCGCTGATGGCAATCGTCCACGAGGGGGCGGATGTCGAGCAGGCGCGGGCGCTGCTACGCAGCGGCGGGGAGGCGTGAGCGATGAGCGAACAGGTGGCGGGAACGGACGCGGTGGAGGGGCAGCGCACGATAGCGTTTGGCGTGATCGGCTGCGGGCTGATGGGACGCGAGTTTGCCAGCGCGGCGGCGCGGTGGTGTCATTTGCTCGACCAGGATGTGCAGCCGCGCATCGTGGCGGTATGTGACGCCAATCCGGCGGCGATGACGTGGTTTGCTCGCTCGATTCCGGGTGTGCGGACGTATACGGACTATCACGAGCTGCTGGCCGACGGCGAGGTGGAAGCGGTGTATTGCGCGGTGCCACATCATTTGCACCGTGATGTGTATATCGACATCCTGCGGGCGGGGAAGCATCTGCTGGGCGAGAAGCCATTCGGCATCGACAAGGAGGCATTTGAGGCGGTTCAGGCGGAGATCGAGCGGCGTCCGGAGCTGCTGGTGCGCTGCTCCTCGGAGTATCCGTTCTTTCCTGGCGCGCTGCGGCTGTATGACTGGATGCGCGAGGGACGCTTTGGGCGCATCATCGAAGTGGAGGCGGGCTACTGGCATTGCAGCGATCTGAATCCGAATAAGCCGATCAACTGGAAACGGCGCATCGCGACCTGCGGCGAGTATGGCTGCATGGGTGACCTGGGCATGCACGCACTGCACGTGCCCGTGCGCCTGGGGTGGCAGCCACGGAACGTGCGAGCGCTGCTGACGAAGATCGTCAACGAGCGGCCAGGGCCGGACGGGCAAATGGTTCCGTGCGAGACGTGGGATAACGCGCTGCTGGCGTGTGAGGTGATTACGTCCGGGAGTCAGGGGACATTCCCGATGACGGTGACGATGAAGCGCATCGCGCCGGGACACCAGAGCAGCATGTTTTTGCGGGTGCTGGGGACGGCGTGTTCGGCGGAGTTCACGACGCGCTATCCCAAGCAGGTTCGCTACATGCCGTATACAGCGGGCGGCGAGCAGGCGTGGCGCGAGGTGGATGTGCCATTCCACTCGGCGTATCCGACGATTACGGGCGAGATCTTCGAATTTGGCTTCACCGATGCGATTTGCAGATGTGGGCGGCGTTTTGTGACGAGCTGGCGCACGGGCGTGAGGGCATGCGCCAGCCGTTCTACTGCGTCACGCCCGAGGAGGCGGGACGCTGCCACGATCTGTATACGGCGGCGTTGCGCTCGCAACGAACCAGCCAGACGATTCGATTGGACCTCTGAATGATGGAGGCGCGCGATATGGATCGCCCTATAGCCGTGGCGGGGCATATCTGCCTGGATGTCATTCCCGCGATGAGTGGCGTGGGCGAGGCGCTGAGGCCGGGGGCCCTGGTGCACATCGGGCCGGCGCAGTTCGCCACGGGCGGGACGGTGGCGAACGTGGGGCTAGCGCTGCACCGGCTGGGGATGCGGCCACGGTTGATCGGCAAGATTGGCGACGATCTCTTTGGGCAGGCGATTCTCGATATTTTGGGCGGTGCGGATCCGGAGCTGGCGGCGGGGATGGCGCGCGCGACGGGCGAGCCAACCTCGTATAGCGTGGTGATCAGCGCGGCGGCGAGCGACCGCATCTTTTTGCATTGTCCGGGCGTGAACGATACCTTTGGCGCGGCGGATGTGGCGGATGGCGCGCTCGACGGCGTGCGTGTGCTGCATTTTGGCTATCCTCCGCTGATGCGCCGCATGTATCTCGATGACGGGCGCGAGCTTGCCGAATTGCTGGGGCGGGCGAAGGACCGGGGCGTGACGACATCGCTCGATATGGCGCGGCCCGATCCGCAGTCGGAGGCGGGGCGGGTCGATTGGCCTGGCATTCTCAGGCGCGCGCTGCCGTTTGTGGATCTATTTCTTCCGAGCGCGGAGGAATTGCTCTTTATGCTGGACCGCCCGCGATTTGACGCGGGGGCGCGGCTCGATACGTCACTGCTGGCGCGGCTGGCCGTGCGCTGCCTGGAGATGGGCGCGGCGATGGTGGGGCTGAAGCTGGGCGATCAGGGGCTGTATCTGCGGACAACTGCCGATACCGCACGGCTCGACACGATGGGACGCGGCAGACCGGCGAATCTGGAGGCGTGGCGCGGGCGCGAGTTGCTGGCGCCGTGCTTCGAGGCGGCGGTGGCAGGGACGACGGGGTCGGGCGATGCGACGATCGCCGGGCTGCTGGCGGCGCTGCTCGCGGACGAGGCGCCGGAGGATGCGCTGCTCGACGCGGTGGGGGTGGGGGCATGCAGCGTGGAGGCGGTGGACGCGACGAGTGGCATTCCGTCATGGGAGGCGGTGCGTGAGCGTATTCGCGCTGGGTGGCGGCAGGCGGCGCTGATGATGGTGCAGGGCGGTGATGGCGGAGGGTGGCGCTGGGACGAGCGGGCGCGGCTGTGGCACGGCGCGGCTGATGGGGTGGTGTCGTGATGTTGGTGGAGATTGGGGACATCTCATCTCGCCCTTTGGCACAGGTGCGGCTTCGCGGATGAAGGGGATCGCGGCATGGATGCCTCGCGTAGACGTGGAACTCGATGCCTGGCCGGTGCTATCCTCTGGAAAGGGCGTAACATTCCGACTTCTTCTGACAGTGAGAGGACGAAGCATATGAGAACGATTGAGAAGCCCAAAGAAGGCGAATATGCGCCATACACTGTCATGTATTACAGACTGCTGCCCGATGATGGACTTGTCTTGCAGCACATGCTCGACGAAATGGAGTCCGTGAGAGCGCTGATTCTGCCTCTTTCGGATGAAGAGGCAACCACGCCATGGGCACCGGGCGAGTGGACGATTAAGGAGATCCTCGCCCATATCGTCGACGATGAACGCATTTATGCCTATCGCGCGCTTCGCTTTGCGCGCAACGATCAGACGCTTCTGCCCGGATTCGATCAAGACCTCTATGCAAAGCACTCAGGCGCGAATGCACGCAAGCTAGAAGATATTCTCGAAGAGTGGGCCCTCGTTCGCAAAGCTACGGTGGCATTATTCGATAGCTTTGAAGAGGAAGCGTTTGACCGGTGGGGCGTGATGGCTGAGCATCGGACGAGCGTTCGTGCTCTTGCGTATCATATTGCGGGTCACGGGGCACTGCATATCGAGAATATCAAGCAGAACTATGGCGTGAAAGCCACTGCGAAAGAGGCGAGCCATGGAACGAGACTACACAACGATCGCACGCGATATTCGTGACTTTATCCGCTCCACGCTTGCAACCACGGGAGTGTCGAGCGTGGT
Organism: Ktedonobacterales bacterium; assembly: GCA_036383155.1. GTDB lineage: Bacteria > Chloroflexota > Ktedonobacteria > Ktedonobacterales > JADMIN01 > DASVOW01. The sequence continues at coordinate 2,237 of DASVOW010001104.1, read as the reverse complement.
GGTGAATAGCTCGGGTGGCGTGGATTCGGCCGTTAGCACGGCGCTCGCGCGTCAAGCGGTCGGACCGCAGAACCTCTTCCTCTCGATGATGCCCTACGGGGAGTTGGGAGCGTCAGCAGTTGAGAATGCAGAGATGCTCATCTCGGCGCTCCAGATTCCTCAAGAACAGACCTTCCGGATCGATATCAAACCGGCGGTTGATGCCATCGTCAAACATACGGCGGCTCCCGATCGTGTCCGGCTGGGCAACATCATGGCACGCGTGCGCATGATCTACTTGTTTGATCTGGCCAAGCGCTTAGATGCGCTCGTCTGCGGCACGGAGAACAGAACCGAGCACTACTTAGGGTATTTTACGCGCTTTGGCGATGCCGCATCGGATCTGGAGCCAATCAGAGGCCTGTATAAGACGCAGGTCTGGGGGCTTGCGCGGGCGCTCAACATTCCCGAGCAGATCATCCAACAGGCACCAACGGCAGGTCTATGGGAGGGGCAGAGCGACGAAGATGAGCTGGGCTTTTCCTATCAGGATGCGGATGCGGTCCTCTCCTACTCGGTTGATGAGCACCTCACCGTTGACGAGATTGCCGCAAAAGGGATTGCGAGAGAGACGGTGCAACGGGTACTGGAGCGTGTTGCCAGCAACGAATTCAAGCATCATGCGCCCTATGTGTACCCAGAAATAGTGCGGGTTGAGCATACGGGTGGAGAGTCAGGGAAATAGGTAAGAGGCGTGTATGGTCGCGTTCAAGACCCTGATTTTCACGGTCGTGATGCCGGGCATGGTGGGCGGCGTGATTCCCTGGTTGCTAGTGCAGGGAGCGCAGAGGCAGATGCCAGCGGTGCCATCCGCCTGGATGGTTGGCCTGATCCCACTGGCGCTTGGAATCGGGCTCTATTTCTGGTGTGCGGGGGCATTTACGTTCATCGGAAAGGGTACGCCAGCGCCTATCGATGCACCCAAGGTACTGGTCGTTCAAGGGCTTTATCGGTGGGTGCGCAATCCGATGTACATCGCGGTGCTCTTGGTGATCCTTGGGCAGGCGATTTTGTTTCGCTCGTGGCTCCTCGTCGGATATGCGCTCATGTTCTGGCTCGTGGTGCACACGTTTGTGGTCTTTGTCGAGGAGCCCTCGTTGCGCAGCCAATTTCCTGGTAGCTATGACAGCTACCTTCACAGGGTTCCGCGCTGGATCCCGCGTCGCCCACGGGCGTGACGTAGCTCGGCGTCGTCTCGAATCCAGTATTGGCTGCCCTGTTGGCAAGTGATAGAGTGGCACATGTGGAGCGGAGATGCGCAGAGAGGAGCGATGACGATGATCACGCGGACGGCGGTGCGCGAGGCGCAGGCGCGGGCGGCGGCGATGCTTGCGGAGGCGGGGATCGCGTTGGGGGCTGCGGAGCGCGACCAGATCGAGATCGCGGAGTTTGGGCTGGGTGAGCTGGAGCGGACTGGGCTGGAGCTGGTGGTGTATGTGAACACGGACCGCTACTGTGCCAAGGAGCTGGTGCTCTTTTCGCGGCAGACGTGCCCGGAGCACCGGCATCCGCCGGTGGGGACTGAGCCGGGGAAGCAGGAGACGTTTCGCTGCCGCCGTGGGAGGGTGTGGCTGTATGTGGAGGGCGAAGCGGTGGCGCGGCCACAGGCACGTGTGCCAGAAGGCAGCGAGGCATTTTATACGGTGTTGCACGAGATCGCGCTTGGGCCGGGCGAGCAGTATACGATCCCGCCGAATACGTGGCATTGGTTCCAGGCGGGGGATGAGGGCGCGATTGTCTCGGAGTTTTCGAGCACGAGCCGCGATGAATTCGACATTTTCCGCGATCCGCGCATTGTGCGGATTCCGCAGATTGTCGAGGGGTGAGATGGGCGTCTACACGCTTCCCTTGCCATTAGGGGAGACGACGGACTAGCCCTCTAAATAGCCTGTAATGCTGGTGCACAGGCGAGAGCCTCATGATTACACTGATATCGACATCTGCAGGGACGGCAGAAGCGGGCAGGGATTGGGCAAAGAATGCGTGCGGTGCATGCCGCGTTGGACAGGGGGCTAGGTTCTTATGCGCATACTTGCATTGATCTTCGGCATTGCCGGCGGCGTCATTGGCTTCGTGATTAACATCCTCAATTCCTCGATGCACTTTATAGGGCAAATCACGGGCTTCACGGACAACGGCGGGCACCTCTTCATTGGGACGCTGGTGTCGATTGTCGCCTGCGTTGCCGCGATCCTCGC
>DASVOW010001103.1:0-3260 GCA_036383155.1 Ktedonobacterales bacterium | reverse complement strand
CCGCGGACCGCAGTTTGTGCTGGTCAGCGAGGCTCAGCACCTGGCTGATGTCGCTCTGCCGGATGTCTGGAGTGCTCTGGCCGCGTGTGCTGATGGTAAAGATGGCGAGCACAATGGTTGCTACCAGCAGCGCCGAGCCGACCAGCGCCAAGGCGATGGCGCGCCGCTGACGCAACGATGACGGGTTGGGGAATTTGGGTGTCTTCGATTTCTTAGGGGGTTGGGTGCCTGGTTCCATGTGCGAGTCAGGTCCTCTCTGTGCGAAGGGCTAGTTCATCCACGCGATGCGAGTTGAGTGTGTTTGTGTTGTCTATTTGGGAAAAGGGTTTGTCGCAGAAGGTAGTCGAGCTACAGTTGCTCAGTGCGCAAACGCCAGGAGGGGTGCCAACCTGCCGTGAGAGCTCAGGAGCGGCGGCACCCCTTGTGCCGCCGCTGGGCACCAGACAACGACCGCGATACAGATGTATCTTCGTGGCCGGGCGACCACCTGCGAACCAGTTGCGTCAGTCATTGACGCGTTACGCCCATTATATGCAGTGCGGTGCAGTATTTTCTAGCAGTCAAGAGCGATCTTCTCCCCCAACTGTCCTCGCTTCACCAGGTACGATAGGGTCTCGACATATAACGCTCGTTCGCCATAAGTATCCAAAACAAGCGCCATTTGCCCAAGCGTTCGTTATGTCATATCGGCGCTTGCACGTCTATAAATTCAGACCCTTAACACTGAGAAGAGGGCCGCGCCGCTCTTCCAAAAGTACCATCGAGATGCGGGTGCGACCGATATGCAGGATGTGGCCGGGCGCGGGCAACCGCGGCTGCTCTGTGCGATCAGCCGGCAGTCGCGGGAGGTGACGATTGATCGGAAGGGGCAGAGGTGGTGGATTGGGACGTGGCGACCTTCTCCTGGGAGTTATCGGATGCCGTGTGTAGGTCAGGCGGGTTGTATTGTGGTAGGCGCATCTCGGCGCGGATGCGGCGGATGCCGTGGTAGACCATGATTGGCTCAAGTCCGAGGGAGGTGGCGAGATGCTTATGAATGCCGATGGGCGGGACGGGCAGCAGCGGCTCATAGGCTGCACGGATGTGCGCGAGATCCTCGTCGCTGCCGCTGAATGCCTGTAGCTCCCACCAGCTTGGCATTTGCAGGCGGGTGCGCACATCCTGCACGACACGCCTGACAGCGGACTTGGGAATGTGCAGCTCCTCGGCGATCTGGGTGCGGATGCCGTCGTATTCGACCGGCTGGGCCAGCTCGAGGTAGCGATCCTCGATCTTGGCGCGGAGCTCGTCGGTGAGCACGAAGGATGGTGTGGGCGGCTGGCGTTCCTTGGGCTGAGGAGTGGGCTTGGGCTGAGCCGGAGGCTTGGGCTGGTGCGGCGGCTGAGCATGCGCGGCGGCCTGGCGCTCCTGTTTATCGTGCTTTTCGTGGGTGGGGTGAGTGGGAGTCGCACTCGCGCCGGTTGGCGGGTGCTGGTGGGCGGCTTGTCTGGCCTGGACGGCGGAAACGCCACCGGTATTATGCTCCAGTTCGGCTGGTGGGGCGGCTGGCGCCATTCCAGGTACGAGGATGCCCGCGCCGGGTCCGACAATTTTGGGCTGGTGCGGCTGCTTTGTCGCTACGGCGACCGGCTTGGGTTCTTGTGTCTTGCCGGCGGCGCGCGCCTGACGCTCTTTGATCTCGCAGTTGGTGCAGAGTGTTTGTTTGGCGCTTGCCGACTTGAACTGCTTGCCGCACCGCGCGCAGCGCATCTTTACCTTGCCGCTCATCTCGCAATCCTCCTGGATGAGACCTGATATGACACACGCTGGACAGGGTGGCGTGTATCTCTGAGTATAGGTTGTGCAGTGGGCGGCGTCAACGCGGCGAACAGAGTAGGGGCGGGTGATTGCAACCGCGGCCGGTGCCCGGCAGACAACTGAATTCGCTGCGATTGATGGCGGTGACGTTGCCGGGTGATTGCCGGAATTGTTACGTTTTTTGCCGGCGTGCTCGGCGTGTTCGTTGGCGGGGCGGGGGCGGGCGGTTGAAACCGCGCCTGATGGTGGCCTGCAGGCCGCCGCAAAGTCCGCCTCCGCGGACTAGGGTACGGTGAACTGAGTGCTGTATGGTTGCCGCAGATGTTGCCGGAAGTCTTGCCGTTTTTGCCGGGAATTTGGTTTTTGATCTGGCGCTGCGTGGCTCGTGCCGGAATTTCAGGGCACTTGTGGTTGACCGGTCTTGCCGGAGATGTTGCCGGACTTGCCGATTTTGTTGCCGGTCTTGCCGGAGATGTTGCCGGAATCGTTGCCGGGATGTTTGCCGGTCGTGTGAAGGTCGCTTTGGTTGTGGGGTGGGTAGGGTTGTCGCGCCTGTTGAGTTGGCGGAATTGCCACTTGTGGAGAGTGTTTCACGCGGGGACATCGAGATTCCTTTCAGTTGAAAAGCCAGCGACATGTGAGTATGTATCGTCGGTGCAGCATGCCGGCGAGATTCTTCCCCGCTTGATTATAGAACATATTTTCCAATTTGTCAAGGGTGATAGTTGCGCGGATACGCGGGGTGGATACGCGGGGCGGTTGCGCCGGCGCAATTTGGCGTAGGTAATTTACAGGTCAGGGCGTTTGATCTGCTATCATATGGATGTCTTATCGCTACAATGGAGGGTTTTGAAACGATGCCGCTCTACGAATATTATTGCTCGGACTGCCGAGGCAAGTTTGAAGTGCTGACGAGCTACGAGGCGTCGCAGGGCGCCATGGTGTGCGCGACGTGCCACGGTAGTAACGTGCGCAAGCTGCTCTCCGTCTTTGCCAGGCGGTCACATGGTGGCGACGATGGAGACTTTGGCGAGTTTTCCGATGGTGGCGAGGACTTTGGCGATGGTGGGGGCTGCGCTTGTGGGGGCGGCTCTTGCGGCTGCCATAACTAGCCGAGCAAACTCATCCAGTTTGCGTGACGAGAGTGCGGTTGGCGATGAAGGTGGAGCCCGTCGACGATGGCCATGATGGTGCCGCGGATCAGCCAGCCGCAACAGTTGTCGCGGTAGAACGTCGCGATGGCCAGCAGGGTGAGCGGGGCGACGCAGCAGCGAATGTCGTGAGACGGGTGCGCGGGTTGCAGCCGGTCACGCTTGGTGTGTTGCTGGTCGTCGCGGCTTATTGGGGCATTGTGGTGGATGCGTCGCTGATCCCGGTGTTGCAGCCGACGGGTGACTCGACGATCTTTCAGGCGAGCACGTCGGCGGTGTTTGCTGTGCTGGGCATCTTCTTTGGACCACTTG
>DASVOW010001102.1:0-3934 GCA_036383155.1 Ktedonobacterales bacterium | reverse complement strand
CGGTGACGTGGTCGACCTCGACACCATGCTCAGCCAGGAGTTCCTCAATGTCGCGGTGGGACAGGTTGTAGCGCAGGTACCAGCGGACCGCGACGACGATCACCTCAGCCGGGAACCGGAATCCGGTGAACGCCGACTTCGGCGGCGTAGAGCGTCGTGTCGAGGCCGACGTAATCCAGCAACTCGAATGGACCCATGGGATAGCCACAACCGAGCTTCATGCCGGTATCGATATCCTCTTTGGTGGCGAGTCCGTTTTCATACATACGGACAGCCGAGAGCATGTAGGGGATCAGCAGGAAGTTGACGACGAAACCGGCGGTATCCTTGGCGACGATGGGGGTCTTGCCGAGCGCCTGAGCGAAGCCGCGCAGCTCCTCGACGGTGGCGTCGCTCGTGGCGATGGTGCGCACGATCTCCACCAGCTTCATGACGGGCGCCGGGTTGAAGAAGTGCAGACCGGCGACACGGTCCTGGCGTCCGGTGACGGCTGCCATCTCGATGATCGGGAGCGACGAGGTGTTGCTGGCGAGGATCGCGTCATTCTTGACGATGGAATCGAGCGTGCGGAACAGCGGCTTCTTCTGGTCCAGATTTTCGATGATGGCCTCGATCACGAGGTCACAGTCGGCAAACTCTTGCAGGTCGAGCGTGCCCCGGATGCGCCCGCGATACTCGCTCGCCTGATCTTCGGTGATCTTGCCTTTGCCGGTGAGCATCTGCCACGCGCCATGGATGCGCTGCATACCACGGTCGAGCAGTTCCTGGTTGACCTCCGCCAGGATCACGTCAAAACCAGACTGGGCGGCGGTCTGGGCGATACCGCTGCCCATCAGGCCACCACCAACAACGCCAACTTTCTTGATCGCCATCGATCATCCTCCTGAGAACGTACTGTATCTAGCTCAATCTGTTGCGAGCTTGTTGCGCCCCATATTGTACCGCAGTGGAGAGGTTACAAGACATACAAGATACGTGCAACTCGCACCCGCGAACACGTGTTTCTCTTTATATGAGAGTGTGGGGCGGGTATCCGCCGCCACGAAAGGACAGGCACGATGGGCACGGTTGATTGTTCACAGCAGAGCGTAGCGACAGGTGTAACGTATACGGATGGCGCAACTCCTGGCGCCAGCACGAGCCAGGTGGAGCGGGCGGCGCGGCTCAGGTATGTACTGGCGAGCGCCGGTGGCTCGTGGGGACGCGAGTTCCGTCTACTGCTGACGCTGGCGGAAAGTCGCGGCGTATCACTGGACGCGGATGCGGATGCGCTTACGTTCTACGATGTGCGCGATCTGCAGGCGCTCCAACGGCGTATCATGACGGTGCGCGCATCACGTAGCACTTCGCTCATGAGTCGCTAACACGCTTCACGCGATCCGGATACATCCATTCGTCGCTATATGGCTGGATCGGTTGCACCACGATATCCCGCGCATCGAGTACGCCTTTCAGCCGGCATATTTCCGCCAGGCGTCTACCAGCGACTGGACCTGCGACTCGCCAAGTATGCGCCGCATCGCGGGCGGCTGCCACGAACCCTGGGAGCTGGTCTGGTCACGCAGCCGCCCGAGCACGCGGAAGTAGACCATCTCCGAAGGTGGGAAGACGGCGGCTTCGGCAGGGACGCCGTCGTGAGCTGGCCGTTCGAGGTAAAAGTATTGGCCGTGGTCGGCATACCATGCGCGCACGTCGGCCAGCGACTTCACGTGGCGACCTTCGGGAGTGGCGAGGCTATGCACGTCTACATTGATGGGGCCGAAGGGGAAAGCGTGCAGATGCGCGTGAAAGACGGTCTGCCGGTAGACGCCATGCTCGAAATAGGCGGGCTGGCGGTAGGCACTCTCAAGGAAGCTGGAGACGCGGCGCTTGAGGGTGAGCAGCTCGTTTTCCAGCGCGACGGGCAGCGCGCCATAGCAGGCAAAGTGGTCGCGCGGAATGATCAGCAGATGGCCTTCGACGAGCGGGGCGTGATCGGCGAGAAGAAAGAAGTTATCTGACTCGGATAGGACGTTCTCTAACCGCGCGCGCTCGCAGAAGGCGCATCCCTGAACGTGCATGCTTCCAACTCCTCTAGCAGCGACCACTTCGGAACCAGGCGGCTAGCAATTAGGCGTGCCTCTCAGTGTTCACTGGAGGCACGCGACGGCACGAAGACGTTGCGCAAAGCGCCGCCAACGGCTCGCGCCGGCTGCCAGGGCGGAAGCTCGACAGGCTCGGCGTCGTCTGCATTGTCGCCAGGATCGTCTGCGTCGAGCGGGTCCAGGCCACTCTTGCTCTGGGCGGCACCCCATGGGACCGGATTCTCCTGCGAGTAGGGCCAGGGCCGCGAGACGCGCATGATGACGAAGTAGAGCGGGATGCAGAGCAGCAGCACGACGACGGCGGTCCATTGTGCTTGCTTGAGGATGTGTGTGCCGAGGAAATCGACAATCGGCTCCGAGCCACGCGCGAAGAAGACGAGGAACTGGCTCACTGCATAGAGCGCGAGATACATCAGGAAGAAGAGACCTGCGCGTATGCGCGGCAGACGGAACCGTACCGGCCAGAGCAGCGCGAGCATGACCAGGTTGAAGAGAATTTCATAGACAGGCGCGGGATGATAGGCAACACCTGTGTGGGCAAAGCTGGCCGGGTTCAGGTAGACGATGGACCACCAGGGCGAGATGGTGGGATCTGAGACGAAGGCGATACACGGCGCCTGAGCACAGGTATTCTGCGGGATGTTCACAAGCTGCTGGCTGACGGCCTGCCCGAGGATGTCGCCATTGATGATGTTGCCGAAGCGGCCAAAGATCTGGCCGATGGCGGCAAAGAACGCCCCGCCATCAATGGCGATAAAGCGGCTGAGTCCGTAGCGCGGCGCGAGCAGGAAGAGGGTGGCGGACCCTAAGAAGATCGCGCCGAAGAACGCCATGCCGCCATTCCAGACGGCGATGATGTTCCAGGGCTTGAGCAGGTAATTGCTCACCAGATCGGGCTGCTGGACGACGAAGTAGAGCCGGCCGCCGATGAGACCTGCGATGGCCGTCCAGACGAAGAGCCCCCAGGCTTGATCTTCGTGGATGCCGAGGCGCGCCGTGTAGCGCAGCGTCGCCCAAAGTCCGACGCTGATCGCGACGACGTACATCAGGCCGTACCAGTGGATGGCGAGCGAGCCGATGCGCAGCAAGATCGGGTCGATGTTGATGACGATATAGGCGAGCGTGAGGGGCATACGGACGAGGCCCAAGGCGCCGAGCAATGTCATAGAGATACATGTCCTCCCACACGAGCGCCGTGCGACGGTATGATTCCGGGTCAGGTGTGCTGTCTGGCGAATGAGGGCCAGAAGATAAAGCGCTCGCGGATGTTCATCTGGAATTATGGTGATGTATCGCCGTGTTGTCAATGCGACCGCTGTACCCCTACGTTGTAAGGATCGAATGTGAGAGGCGAGATGTGTGTTGCAGGTATTTCGCCAGCGTAATTTGTGGCCGGATTCGCGACGACATATTGCCGATTTTTTTGCCGGAATTGCCGGAATGTCATCACTTCACTTGCTGTCGTCAGCGTAAGTGCTGAATTTTTCACCCGTCGTCGCAGAGTTGGGGCGAGGGGCATTGCCGGAAATCTTGCCGTTTTTGCCGCGGTTGCCGATTTTGTTGCCGGAATCGTTGCCGAAATTGTGGTATGCAGATGAGTTGGCATAGCATGATTCCTTTCTGGTGACAGTATGCTCCCTCTATATCCTACATGAGAGCGAGATAGGCGTGATGTGTCTGTGGTCACGGAGGGCAAACTGGAGCAGCTATATTATAGAACATAAGTTTTAATTTGTCAATGGTTTTTCAAGTGCGGGTCGAGGAAGTGTGGGCTGCACCTCTGCGCTCCCTCGACCCGATTCTAGAATATGCCCATGGCTGGACTCGAACATTACGCGGTTGGTGTGGAT
>DASVOW010001101.1:0-7530 GCA_036383155.1 Ktedonobacterales bacterium | reverse complement strand
TCCGGTGCGCTCATCTCCGGCTTGAGATCGTAGGTGGCGACCTTAGGCGAGGGAACCAGCAGCCGGTCCTCGCCGGGGAAGGGCGCCTCGCGCCCGCCATTGAAGAAGAAGGTGACGTGCGCGTACTTCTCGGTCTCGGCGGTATGGAATTGTCGCAGGCCGCGATCGGAGAGAATCTTCGCTAGCGGCTCGTCTACGTTGTCGGCAGGGAAGGCGACATCCACCGGCAGACCCGCTTCATACTCCGTCATCGTCACGAACTCCAGATCGTTCAGCTTCGGGCCGCGCTCGAATTTCCCCTTGGCCTGCGGCGGCAGCTCCGGCAGGACATACGCCTTGGTCAGTTCGCGGCCACGGTCGGAGCGGAAGTTGAAGTAGACGACACTATCGCCCGCCTCGACGAGCGCCACCGGATGATCGTCTTCCATCAGCACGGTCGGCTCGATGAACTCGTCCGTCACCTTGCGCTCGTATGATTCGGCGATGGCCGTGACCGGATCGATCGCGTGTCGCCCCTCGCCGCGTGTCATCGCGTTATAGACGCGGGCGATACGCTCCCAACGGTTGTCGCGGTCCATGGCGTAATAGCGCCCTGAGATCGTGGCGACTCGCGCCGGATGCGCCCCACCGATCTCCTGCGCCCGCACCACCAGCTCCGCCATAAATTCTTTGCCGCTGAACGGCGATGTGTCGCGCCCGTCGGTGAAGGCGTGGATGTAGACGCGCTCGACCTCGTGCTTGGCCGCCAGTTGGAGGCAGGCTTCGAGGTGGCTCTGGTGCGCGTGCACGCCGCCCGTGCCAATCAGTCCGCAGAAATGGAGCTTGCTGTTGTTGCGCTTGGTATGCTCGATAGCCTTGAGCAGGGCCGGATTAGTGAAGAAGCTGCCATCGTGAATGGCGGCGGTGACGCGCGTATACTCCTGGAGCACGCGCTTGCCCGCGCCGATATTCAGGTGACCCACCTCGGAGTTGCCCATCTGGCCTTCCGGCAGGCCCACCGCCTCACCGGACGTGGCAAGCTGCGTATGCGGCCAGTCACGCGCGATGCGGTCCAGGTTCGGTTTGTTGGCAAGGGCAACGGCGTTCGCGTCGCGGCGGGGATTGATACCGTAGCCATCCATTACGATCAGCACGAGCGGACGAGGCACTGCAGCCATAACGACGCTTGCTCCTAATTCTTGCAACTGTATGGAACGACGATGCTCTTCTACCTCGCTGTCGAGGAGGGTAGGCCACGATACGCAGGGATCTGCAGCCAACGAAGTATAACACAGCTCCAGTGCGAGTCTGCCTGGTGCCGCGAGATGACGCATTTGGGGGAACATGCTCTGGTGTGAGGGAGCCGCTGTGATATAATCGGAGACGGTTGTGATCGCGGTTTTAAGGCCCTTGCGCTGCCTTGTGCATCGTGTGGTGGCGTGTCACATGCCAGCAGGCATAGCCGTTCCGCTATGCCGATCGTGCGTGAGGTATATGTGGTTGACACGGGAATCATACGCTACTACTGGGGTGTGGTAAGGAGAATGTAGGTGGCAGATGCCAAGTTAGTGCGGCCAGGGCGCGCAGGTGTACAGCGCGAAGGACGTCTGGCGCGTGAAATCATTGAAACCGTCGTGTTGACGCTGCTGATCTTCTTTGCCGTGCATTTTTCCGTCCAGCCGTTCCGTGTTGATGGCCCGAGCATGCAGCCCGGCCTGCATACCGACGAATTGGTGCTGGTCAATCTGCTCACCTATGACTTCAGTGCGCCCCAGCGCGGCGATGTGATCGTCTTCCATCCTCCCACCTCGGTTGATGCTGTAACCGACGGCAGTGTCCAATATGTCAAGCGCATCATTGGGGTACCCGGCGACACCGTGACGATCACTCCCACCGCGGTCTACGTAGATGGCAAGAAGCTCAACGAGCCGTACATCTCTCCTCTTCAGCCGGGAGCCAACGAAAATCCCGTCGCGCTGAACGCGGTGCTGGGCAAAGACGAATATTTTGTCATGGGTGACAACCGGCTCAATAGCTCGGATTCGCGCTACTTTGGCGCGATCACCAAGCGTAGTATCATTGGCAAGGCCGAGGTGGTCATGTGGCCGCTGAACTCATTCACTTGGCTGCCGAATTACTCGACTGTCTTTGCTGGAGTGCATCCTGGAGGGAAGTAAGTCGTGGCAGGTAAGCAGGGCCAGTGGATTCAATCGAGAAGGCATGCCGTCTGGCGTGAGCGGAGCGCGGTGAGTGGCCCGATAGCTAAGAGCTAAGATAGCCATGAAATGTGGGCGACCTCGTCGTAGTGAGTATGGGTGGAGGGCAGGTACGTGCGGCAAATGGGAACGCCGGTGATGAACCGGTCGGCGGCAATGAAACGCGCGCACTTGATGCGCGAGATTCTCGAAACGCTGCTCTTCGTTGCGCTGGTGTTTGTCATCGTACATTTCGCCATCCAGCCCTACCGCATTAGCGACGTGAATATGAAGCCCCAGCTCAACCCCGATCAACTCGTAGTCGTCAACAAATGGGCGTACCTCCTGGGTGGCCCAGGCCGAGGCGATGTTGTCGTCTATTACGATCCCACGAACCTCAGTCAGCAACTCGTTGCCCGTGTCCTTGCCGTGCCGGGCGACACCGTCAGAGTAACACCAGCCTCCATCATCGTTGATGGCGTGACACTGAATGAGCCGTATGCGCAGGTACCCGAAGGCACCGCGCCGAACGCCAGGATCATCACTGATCTCAAGCTGGGGAATAATCAGTACTTCATAGTGAATGATAGCCGGCTCGTCGGCAGCGATTCTCGCTCGTTCGGAGCAGTGTCGCGCGGCAACATCGTCGGCAAAGCTGTGCTGGTCTTCTGGCCGCTGAGCAGCTTCACCGGCATCTCGACGTATCCTGATGTCTTCTCCCATGTCGGTAAATAGGTAGCCCCACGCCAGGGAGTAGATATCGAGTGGATCAATCGATTACCATGTATCTCCAGGCCGCATGCGGCTTGCCCCACTAACCTATCGTGTATATCGTGCTTATCGTGCTTATGCATGCGCTCTCATCTGCCTATTTGCCCTATCATCTGCAATCATATAGAAAACCTGGGTTAGTGATGCACGACCACTGCCGCTAGCCCAATCCATTCACGCAAAAAAGGAAACGAAGATTATATGCCAACTTGGAGCATCGTGGCGCTCGCGGTTGTGTGCCTCCTCCTGCTGGTTTTAGCGCTACCTGCCTATTTCAGTTATGCGCAGACACTGCGCCTGCTCACCCCTCGCCGCACCGTAGCCCAGCGCCACCCGCGTGATTATGGCCTCCAGGTCGAGGATGTCCGCATTCCCGGCCCACGGGGACAGCTCGCCGCGTGGTATATCCCCGCGCGCAATGGCTGCACGCTGATCTGCTGCCACGGCATCCACGACAATCGCGGCCAGTGGGTGGAGCAGATCGCTCGCCTGCACCGCCGAAGCGGCTATGGCGCGCTGCTCTTCGATTTCGTCGGCCACGGCGAGAGCGAGGGCAATCTCGTCACGTACGGCGTGCGCGAGGCGCATGATGTCGAGGCCATCGTTACCTATCTCCGCGAGCGCGGCGATGTAGATATGCAGCGGCTCGGGATCATGGGCTACTCCCTCGGCGCGATCAGCGCCACCCTCGCGGCAGCCCGCCTGCCGGAGCTACGTTGCATGGTCATCGAGAGCGGCTTTGCCGATGTCGCGCGCGATCTCTCGCTCCTCTTCAAGCGCTACACCGGCCTCCCATCCTTTCCGTTCGCCAATCTCGTCGTCTTCTGGGGACAGCGCATCGCCCGTGTTCGTCTCTCCGAAATTCGTCCTGTGCGTGTCATTGGGAGCATCAGCCCGCGTGCCGTCTTTATCATCGGTGACATGGGCGACGAGCTGGTTAACGAGCCATACGATAGCGACCACCTCTACGCCGCCGCCAACGAGCCCAAGCGCCTGTGGCAGGTGCCCAATGCCGGTCATGTCCGCGCCTATGACCTCATCCCCGACGAGTGGATCGAGCGCGTCGGCTCCTTCCTCGATGAATATCTGGCGGCTACACCGTCTGGCCCGGAGCTACAAGTCACCCAGCCAACACCAGAGCAGGGCGCGTGACGTTTGGTGTTCTATGGCCGGACGGAATAAGCGTAGCATACATCTCTACTAGGGCTGTGCGGGTGGCGCGCACGATTCACGGACGACCAGTGAGGTCGAAAGCTCGATATGCGTTGTTCCCAATGCCTCCCCTTCGATCTGCCGTAGCAGCATCGTCGTCGCCATGCGACCAATTTCGACCAAAGGCTGCCGGATCGTGGTCAGCGGGGGCGACATTTGGGGGGAAAATATCACGTCGTCGAAGCCGATGACGCTCATCATCGTGGGAATCTTGATTTCGCGCTCATAGAGCGCACGATAGACTCCCGCAGCCTGCGCATCATTCCCCGCGAAGATGGCGGTAGGTGGCTCAGGCAGATCGAGCATGGCGCGGGTTTGCTGGTAGCCATCGCCAAGCAGATAGTTACCCTCAAGGATCAGTGACGGATCGACGGGGACACCGGCGGATTCCAGTGCTTCGCGATAGCCCGCCAGGCGAGCCCGAGAGGTGCGTAAAGCAAGAGGGCCGGTGATGATACCGATGCGGCGATGTCCCAGCCCGATCAGATATTCTGTGGCGGTATATCCACCTTGCCAGATGGTAGAGCCGATTGAGGGAACGAGACTGTCTGGATCATTGCGATCGCCAATGGCAATGCACGGGATGTGCTGCTCGACAAGGATGCGCGCCAGCCCCGTGCGCTCATAGGGCAAGAGCAGCAACACTCCGTCAGTTGCCTGCTCGAGGATCCGTCGTAGCCACCGCTGCTCGGCGTTTTCGTCTTCATGCGTGGCGAAGACTACCAACCGATACCCGGTCGCCTCAAGGGCATCCTGCACTCCCTCCATGATGCCCAAATCATAGCCACCCTCCAGCCGCATGATTGCCAGGTCTATGAGGCCGCTCTGTCCCTTGCGCAACAGGCGCGCCGCATGGCTCTGCACGTAGTCGTGCTCCGCAATGACTTTTTCGATGCGCTCGCGTGTTCCTGGGGCAACACCCGGCGCATGATTTAATACCTTCGACACCGTCGTGATTGAGACACCTGCCTTGCTGGCAATCTGTCCGATGGTCGTGCGGCGCTGACCACTATGCTTCACCTTCATCGCATACTCCCAACTCATCACCGGTACGACAATCACACAGTATATCCCGCAGCGGACGCGGCAGATAGTATCCCAGGAAAGAACGCATCACATCCCAGCAAACTACCGCTCTGCACGACGACGCTCTGGCTGCCCATAGAAATCGTTTCCCATATTGTTTCTGCCATAGAGTAATACCTTATCCGTGCAAAGTCAAATCGTCCTTGACTAGGATTTAACAACTTCCACGTGTTTTACCGCTGACTGAACTCAGACCGTGCCATTGACACTTCCTGCTCCCTCTGGTATAGTGCTTCCAGAACGCGATGGGAATCGTTTTCCAAAACTTTTCCTATTGTTCATCGGCCTGTCACATATCGCTGTTTCTGATATGTTGGCGTCCCTCGCGAGCTGAGAGGTGGCTGTGTGCACCTGCACCCTTTCGCTCGCACACCTCTGTCAGGTTGTGTATTGCTTTCTCATCGCCCGATGGCTACAGGTATGGTCTCGCAACGACTCTCGCGGATGCGTTCGGCGCTCTCCCTATAGTATTCCTGCTCTGCTCTTCACTCGTTTGGGTGCCGCTCTGCATCGTCCTCAGCGCGTTTTGACCGTCTCGTCTCGCCGGCGTCATGCCGGAGCTACAGCACACCTGCTGTGTAGCACTGCAAAGGAGCATTAGCCATGTCTGTGCGCAACCTTGGCGCGACTCCACTCTCACGCCGCGCGTTTATGCGCAACACCGCCGCTGCGGGCGTGGGAGCTACAGCACTGGGTAGTCTGCTCGCCGCCTGTAGCGGGGCGAGCAGCAGCGGAACCCTCACCGTCGTGACGAATGATCTGCCACCAACCAGCGACCCCGCCAACACCAGAATCCTGCGCAATCTGATCGCGACCTTTGAGCAAAGCCATAACGGGGTCAAGATCAATCCGATCCTCGATCACTATGATCCACAAACCTACTTCTCACGAGCCGCCGCGCACAAGCAAGAAGATGCCGTAGACGCCGCCTTCACCGAGCCGCCCCTGATGATCCAGCGCAAAACTGTGGCAAATGTGACGGCGCAGGTTAACAAGCAGTCGTTCTTCAAGAGCTTCGTACCCAGCGCCCTCGCCATAGCCACCGGCCCTGACGGCCAGATCTACGGTCTGCCATACGCCGGCTATGCGCTTGGCATCATGTATAGCAAGAAGCTCGTCAAAGCTGCCGGCATTGACCCCACGCAGCCGCCGCAAACCTGGGAAGACTTCCGCGCCTATGCCAAGCGTATCGCGGCAACGGGCGTGCCCGGCTTCATCGAGCTGACGAGTGGCAATACCGGCGGCTGGCATCTGACCAACTGGATCTACACCGCCGGTGGCGACTTGGAGACGGTGAACGGCGGCAAGACGACCGCGGCCTTCAATAATGACAAGGCTGTTGCGTGGCTGAAGCAGTTGCAAGCGATGAAACACGTCGATAAGTCTAT
Organism: Ktedonobacterales bacterium; assembly: GCA_036383155.1. GTDB lineage: Bacteria > Chloroflexota > Ktedonobacteria > Ktedonobacterales > JADMIN01 > DASVOW01. The sequence goes on along the minus strand of DASVOW010001101.1, from coordinate 899 downwards.
GACACATGATGTCCTAGTCGGGTATGACGATGGCCTGCGGGCGATCGCGACGGGTAAAGCCGCCATGGTCGTCGAGGCGCCTGACACCCTCTCGACGCTGAAGTCGAGCTTCCAGGCTGATATGGCGGATCTCGGCATGTGGCCCATGCCGCAGAATGGTGGGAATGCGGCACTGTCCGGCGGCCACGTCTACGTATTCAAATCCGGCGACAGTGCCGATCTTCTTCAGGCTGCGGTGGATTGGTGCAGTTATTACCGCTTCGATCTGGATATCATCGAGAATACCACGGCAAACCAGGCAGCAGCTGGGCTGCCGGTTGGTGGGCCTGCGAATGTCCTATTCTCCGGAGACTATCAGGCGCAGCGTACCGCCATCACGAATAAATATGCCAATCTTCCTCAGGACAACTATGCCCCCTTCAGCCAGGCCAAACTGACGCTGCGGCCCGAGCCCACGGTGCAAACGCAGAAGCTGTATGCCTCGCTCGACCCGGTGGTACAGGCGGTGCTCTCCAACCCAAACGCTGACCCCCAGGCCTTGCTCGACACTGCTGCGCGCCAGTTCCAGACAGTGCTTGATGCCGGCTAGTCGTGTCACACTCGCGGGTGGGCGCAGTGCAATGATGCTGTGCCCACATCCGTCTCGCGCTGGTGAGAGTCAGGAGGCCGCTCATAGCTACTGTACATCGACACAATGCGACGCCTCTGCGGACGACTTCTGTATCCTGGGCGCAGCCGCTTGTCCGTCTCGTGCGACGTGACGGTGCGGGTCTGCTGTTTTTGTTGCCTGCCCTCATTCTGTTCAGTTTATTTGTCTGGTATCCCATCGTCTATGGCTTCGTCCTCAGCTTCCAGGATAACAGCCTATTTGGCGGTAGCGGCTCGTGGGTGGGCTGGCA
>DASVOW010001100.1:0-3215 GCA_036383155.1 Ktedonobacterales bacterium | reverse complement strand
CGCCGCGCCCGACCCCGACCGCCCCGTGAGCACCGAACCACTCCCCGCCCGCGGCGAAATCCCCAGCCTCATCACCCCACCCACCGGTTGCCGCTTCCATCCGCGTTGCCCGCACGCCATGCCCGTCTGCCGCGAGCGCTTCCCGGGCCGCACCGACCTCGGCCACGGCCACTGGACCCACTGCTTCCTCTACGGCGAAGGCCACACCGCACTGCACTCTCAATCCGAGCCTGCCGCCGAGCAGCCCGCTCCTGAGGACATCTCACACCAATAGCGATCCTCCTCGCCCACCTGTCATCCTCGCCGAGCAGGCCCTTCCTTCGAAGGGCCTGCTCGTTAGGTCACTCTCCACCCCATGCCCCCGCGGTGCGCTGAGCTACCCGATACCATACTTTGCTTGGTTGACAAGTGACATCCCGTTACTTACCATCTCTATAATGTCCACAGAGACATCCACCCGCATCGCTAATTGTTCACCTGGTCTCTACCTGAACCCGTCATACCCATGAGACACGTCTCTGCGTATTATGTTGTGCGTACGCTCTCCGCGGGTTTCCCGGGCGGTCTCTTGGTGTCGCAGCACCTCGCATGCAGTTGCGGCACCGGTGCGGACAAACCGCACATATCGTGGCTCACGGCATCGACGTCTGCAACGGCAACGGCGCTGCTTACGGAGCTTGCGCACCCATGCTGCATTCCAAGGGTACGCTCGGGTATGCTTATTGGTGAACGTTCCCATGCGTACAGTCAGAGCACGATACGACGTACGAGAGGAAGTGGTTGGATGACAGTCGAGCATGTCGATGTCCTGATTGTCGGGGCGGGCATATCCGGAATCGCCGCCGCCTACTATGTACAAACGCGGTGCCCCACCAGGAGCTATGCCATTCTGGAAGGTCGGAGCGAAATCGGCGGAACATGGGCATTGTTCAGCTATCCAGGCGTCCGCTCTGATTCAGACATGCATACACTCGGCTACTCGTTCCATCCATGGCGCGAAGCGAAAGCCATCGCCGACGGCCCTGCCATCCTGAAATATGTGCGCGAGACGGCAGCGGTATTCGGCATCGACCAGAAGATCCGCTATAACCACCGGGTACGACGTGCGAGTTGGTCTTCTGAGGATGCGGTGTGGATGGTCGAGGCGGACCGCGGGCCAGACCACGAGACCGTCCAATTCACCTGCAACTTCCTCTACATGTGCACCGGCTATTATGACTACGACCATGGCTACATGCCGGGATGGCCCGGGATGGACCGCTTCACAGGGCGCATAGTCCACCCCCAGCGCTGGCCGGAGGACCTCGACTACGCGGGAAAGCGGGTCGTGGTGATCGGCAGCGGCGCGACTGCTGTCACTCTGGTGCCGGCGCTGGCGCAGACAGCGGCGCACGTCACGATGCTGCAGCGGTCTCCCACCTATATCGTAGCCCGCCCATCCCAGGACGCCATCGCGGACTGGCTGCACCGATCCCTCCCCTCTCGGCTCGCGCAGCCCCTCGTGCGCTGGAAGAATATCGCCTTTGGCATATATTTCTACAGCCTCGCGCGTCGCCGGCCCGCCCAGGTCAAGCAGGCGATCATTCGGATGGCGCGCGAGCAGTTGAGTCCCGGCTACGACGTCGAGACCCACTTCGCGCCGACATACAACCCGTGGGACCAGCGCCTATGCCTCGTGCCGGATGCTGATCTCTTCAAGGCCATCAACGCCGGGACGGCATCGGTGGTCACCGATCAGATCGAGACCTTCACCGAGACTGGGCTTCGCCTGCAATCGGGCAAGGAGCTGCCCGCCGACATCATCATTACCGCCACCGGGCTGACCATGCGCCTGATGAGCGGGGTAGAGCTCACCGTCGACGGCACACCCGTCGATCTTGGCAAGACGCTGAGCTACCGCGGGATGATGTTCAGCGACGTGCCCAACCTCGCCCAATCCTTCGGCTACACCAATGCCTCGTGGACGCTTAAGTGCGAGCTGATCGCGCAATATGTCTGCCGCCTGCTGAACTATATGGATCGCCATGGATATGTCGAATGCCTGCCTCGGCGGCCAGACACGCCCACGCGCGAAGAGTCGGCGGTGAATCTTTCGTCGGGCTATGTGCGGCGTGCTCTGGACACGCTTCCCCGCCAGGGATCCCATGAACCCTGGCGCACCCACCAAAACTACGTGCGCGACCTCCTGAGCCTGCGCATGCACAGTCCGAACGACGGCACAATGCGGTTTTCGGGTCGGCGGGTGCCTGCGCCCGCGTCGCCACAAGGCGTGGAGGCAGCCCACATGGGAGGCGAGCGATGAAGCTGGAAGCGGGAACTGTCTCCGCGATCACGGGCGCGGGCAGCGGCATCGGGCGAGCGCTGGCGCTGAATCTGTCCGGCAAAGGATGTGCCCTCGCGCTCGCCGACATCGATGCGCAGAGCCTCGAAGAGACCGCGGCGCTTGCCCGCACAGAAGCGTCACCCAAGGTGACAACCCACCGCGTAGACGTCTCCGACTGGCAGGCGGTCCAGCGCTTCGCAGATGAGGCGGTCAGCCAGCACGGTGGCGTGCAGTTGCTCATCAACAACGCCGGTGTTGCCCTGGGTGGCACCTTCGACGAAATCACGCTCGACGATTTCGCCTGGCTGATGGACATCAACTTCTGGGGCGTCGTCTATGGTGTCAAAGCGTTTCTGCCCATCCTGCAGCGCCAATCCAGCGCACACATCGTCAACCTCTCCAGCGTCTTCGGCCTGGCGGCGCCTCCCGGCCAGACAGCCTATGCATCGAGCAAATTCGCGGTACGCGGCTTCACCGAAGCGCTACGGGCCGAGCTGCGGCATACACAGATCCACGTCAGCACCGTGCATCCCGGCGGCATCAAGACGAACATCGCCCGGAACGCGCGCACCGGCGTCACCGATCCCGCGCGCATTCAGGCCGGCCAGAAGCAATGGGAGAAGCTGCTGAGAATCCCGCCCGAGCAGGCGGCAGCCACCATCGTGCGCGGCATCACGCGCAACAAGGCGCGCATCCTCATCGGCAACGATGCCCGTCTGTTGGACATGCTCTCCCGCCTCTTCCCCGGCCGCGTAGGCAGCATGCTCGCCGCTCAGGCAGAGCGTTGACATGCATCCTACCGGCTCACACTCGTCTTGCACCGTGACCTCGCGGCAGCCGCCACGACCCTGATCCTATGCTCCCTGCCGCAGACGCCGGATCGCCTCGCCCA
>DASVOW010001099.1:0-2185 GCA_036383155.1 Ktedonobacterales bacterium | reverse complement strand
TATCGGCCAGACTCCGCTCGTCGTAACGACCTATTGGAAAGCTGAGACGCCACCACCGCTGCCCCTGATTATCGTCGTCACGATATCCCGCAATGGCAAGACACTGCTCGACGTGACCGACTCCTGGACACAACACTGGCTTCCTCCATCCCAATGGGAACCCGGTCAGACTGTGCGTGTGCAGACCTGGCCGATCTTTCTGGGCGACCTGGAGCGCGGCAACCTGACGATTGGCGTTCAAGTCTGCTACGGCATTCCAGACGCCGAGGTCGCCCCCCTCATTGCGGCAGAAGCAAGCATACTCCCTACTGTCCCGACGGCCTCGCCCCGGAACGCTCCTGCTATGCTGTCCGGCGACGGCACCACTGTCCAATTCGCCAGCATCACCGCCCACTAATCGATTTCAGCGACCCGAAGATCACTCCTGACCTTTGTTGCGCTCACCTATTCCAGGAGGGAGTGAACCGCTCCATCATGGGATCAGAGCAGGTGCTACACGGTCCTCTCGCTGGCTTGGCACAGGTCCTCTGACCACACCTGTCGCCAGTTCGACAGGTGTGGTCAGAGGACGGTTTGAACGGTAGCGCCTTCTGCCACTTGCTTCAGGTAGCGATTCCTGATAAGCAGGAGTCCTTGCATGTAGCGAGTGAGAACCAGCGCTTCAACCACCCTCCCAAGGATCCCCAACGGGGCTCGGAAGGTGAACGTATCAATCATGAGCGTTCCCGATGGTTGTGGGACGAAGGCATGGTGATGCGTCAGTTCCTGAAAAATCCCACGGATCATCTCATCAATAAAGTACTGCGGGCGTTCATAGGCCGTGATTTTGGTGGTGAGATGCTGCTTGATGCCAAAATGGACCGCTTCCCACGTCACGGTCTCTCCGAGGTGCATGACGCCGGTGGTCACTCCCGCAATCGGGCGCTCGTGGGTATGCGCCACCGAGTGGCGATGGAGGTCAACGCTGAGCGACAGATCGAAACACCGCTCTGGCGAAGCAGCAATAAACGTTTCGAGGCGAATGGTAGGCATCCTTCGCGTGCTCTCCTTGGCGCTTCGCTCTGGGGAGAGAGCCAGCAGCAGATGATCAAAATGGCACTGCTCGAACGTATTGTAGAGGTTTTGCGGCGGTTTGTCCAAGAGAGCAACACGCTCGATGTGCGTGCACACAGCCATCCTTGACGCAAATTCGTGACTATTCAGGCGCACCCAGAATCGATCAATTCTGCCTGCGGTCAGGCTGACTAGTCACCAAAATAGGCCGAGAATGGGGCGAGATCAGGAATGACTGTGCAAGGCCGCTCCGACCGTCTCCGAGCGGTTTCTCGACAATTTCATGGAGTTATCCACCGCTGACCGGCCGCATGCGTGCGGTGTAGGCATCCACGCCGGCGCCAGGCGGTGCGACGGCATGGCGCGCCGATGCCTGCGCCGACGGCACGTGAGCGGGACGGAGCACCCGCAGCGACAGATCGTGCCGCGTCAGCGGCTCGCGCGGCAGCACAACCGAGAACGTACTGTGATGCCGGAGAGCCAGACGGTGATGTCGCTGTGACGGCAGGCAGGTACACTCACTCCTGCTGGGGTGGTGTCGACACCACCCCAGGATGCCCTGCACCTGCACAGCAGGTGCAGCGAGCTTGCCGGCCGCGGACGATGAACGACTCGACTCAGACTCCGCTGGTGTGCCGGCAAGGAGCCGCACGCCGCTCAGTGCGCGCGGGAACGGACGAAAGGAGTCACGCAGATGTCGTGGCAAACAGATACTACCGGTCCTCACGCGGTGGCCCACTCCGGGCATTGGCGGCGGATCGGCGTCGCGTTGCTCGTCGGGCTGGCGCTCACCGTCGCTGCCTGTGGGAGCCCAACGGGTGGTGCCGGAGGGCCGCCGCCCACGCCTAAGCCAACCGCCACCCTACCTCCCTCACCGACGCCCCTGCCCACGTCCTGGCATACCGTCTCTAGCCCGAACGTCAAGTATTCGATTCCTTCGGTGAACGAATTGTACGCGGAGAGCGTGCTCACCGCGACCAACGCCTGGGCCGTGGGCGGCACCTTCGCCGGGGCGCCCGGTCCAGCGGCCTCGCTGATCGAGCGCTGGGACGGCACCGCGTGGCAGCTCGTCACCAACCCCGGTCCTGGCAACCTGTATGGCGTCGTGGCCGTGTCCGCACATGACGTCTGG
>DASVOW010001098.1:0-2075 GCA_036383155.1 Ktedonobacterales bacterium | reverse complement strand
GCGTGCGTCCGGGTCAGCGCGGTATCGCCGCCGGTACACGCACGATGCTGATGAATACAGGCGGTATCTTTAGCATCGCATTTGCCCTTGCCATCGTGGCGAGCACGCTGCCGCCCGCAGTGATGTTCAAGATATTCGCCGGTGTCACGTCGGGCGTGCCAAGCAGCGCGCTCGTCGATTTCATGAATGGCTTGCATATGTCCTTTTGGCTGATGACTGGCATCACGGTTCTCGCGGCAATCGCCTCGGCGCTGCGCGGCAACGTACACCCGGCGAAGGCGCACGAAGAGGCGGCGTGAGCGAGCGGCAGGCGGTTGAAACCACGACCGGTGCCCGGCAGTCAATTCGCGGACTGGAGTGAGGCAGGACTTCTCCCCGCGCGATAAGCTTTCGTACGCTTAAGCATCACATCTCGGTGGCATATCCGGCGAGTGGCGCATTCGACTATAATGGAGAGGAATCTCTGTTTGCGAGGGATGCGTCATGCTGGCTTTGCCATTTGCAACTGTGGCGCTGCGGCTCTTTGTGGCGCTGGCGTTGGGCGCGCTGATCGGGGCTGAGCGCGAGCGTCGCGATCGTTTGTCGCCGTCGCACTCGGCAGGGGTGCGCACACTGGCGCTGGTGTCACTTGGCTCGGCGCTGGTGATGATCATTTCGGCGTATGGCTTCTTGCAGTTCAGCGGCAGGGTTGGGGTGCAGGTGCAGCCAGCGCAGATCGCCGCGCAGGTGATCAGTGGTATTGGGTTCCTGGGCGCGGGCGTGATCCTGCTGCGCAGGGATACGGTCCGGGGGCTGACGACGGCGGCGACGGTCTGGCTGGTCGCGGGCATTGGATTAACCTGCGGTCTGGGCTTCTTCTGGGAGGCGACACTGGCGACGGTACTGGCGCTGGTGTTGTTGACGATCATTCGCCCTATCGAACGATGGCTGTTCCCAAGGCGAAGCCCGCAGGTGTTCCACATCGGCATCGAACGGGGCGCATCCGCGCTCGACGTACTCGCACATATTCGAGGTGTCCTCGCGCGTAGTGATATCTTGCTGGAGGGCCTCACGATACGCCCCGGACGGCATGGCGAGATCATCGAACTGCGCTGCCGCTCAACGGAGAAAGCCGACCTGATGCAGGCGACCGCCGAGCTGCGGGCATTGCCGCATGTGCGGGTGGTACGGGTGGATTTCTATGGCACGCGGGCAGCTTCTCCGACAGTGCAAAGCTGAGCACCTCTGCGCTCATTGCAGGGAGAGGGTTGACGGCTGCGCTGACGCACGCTAAAGTCCATTATGGGCGTGGTTGGTTGGCAGGCACACAATCCCAGGCAGAAAAGAGCGGGCGAACGATGGCACAGCCGAATGTGAGTGGCGGATCGCCACAGCCGGGGCAAGCAGATGTGAATGAAGAGACGGGCACTCGCGTGACCGGGCGACCCGCGACGGTGAGCAGCAACGATCCGGGCGCGGCCCTGGGGGGGCGAGCCGAAGTATTGTTGCGGCGGGTGCGCGACATTGAGAAGGCGCTCGCGGTGCAGGAGTGGTGGCTGCTGGGGCGCGTGCTGCCGGAGGCGCGCGTGCTGGCCGAGGTGGCCAGCCTGCTCGCGGTGGCACGTGGTGAACTGGAGAGCGCGCTGTCGAACTATTTCCAGATTGAGATCGAGCAGGCGGGGCAGACAGATCAGCTTACGGCAGTGGAGGGAGCCGTGCCGGGCGATACCAGTGACGAAGCATGGGTGGCTGCCAGCCGCGACCAAGCGCTGGGATTGTTGCGTATGGTCGCGGCGGCACTCGCGCCGATGCTCCAGTATGCCCAGATGTTGCGCACGTATGGCGAGCAACTGGGGCTGCCCTCCGGCGCGGTCGATGCGTTTGGCATCGTGTATGACCGGCTTGCCGAAATAGACGAGGCGTTGCGCCAGCCTCCGGAGTAGGTGGAACGATCGCTAGCTATATCTCTTCGGCGGGACAGTAGCGGGTGATCCACTCGAAGACAAGCTCCATGCGGCTCACACGCTGGCGCGGGCTGGCGAAGACGCCGTGGCTGGCTTTGGGCAGACGCACGAAGTCTACCGGGACGTTGCCAA
>DASVOW010001097.1:0-2259 GCA_036383155.1 Ktedonobacterales bacterium | reverse complement strand
CCGCCGACCGTCGTGTTCGCCGCCGTGAAGCAGGTGACCGTGCGGGAAGTACGCCTCCTGCTGCCATTGGAGGCGCTGCGCGGGCTGCCGAGTCTGCTCGTGGGACGCCTGCCCTTCCGGCCGGCTCGCTCGGCACCAGTGCTCGATCAGTTCACCGTGGGCGTCGTTCCCTTGGGCGAGCGTCCCGACGCCGAGATCGCTGCGGGAGCCGTCGGCCGTTTCTGGCGCTTGGCCGGCAACGAGCCGGCGGCGGTGCCCACGCGTGAGGCGTTCCTCGCGTTCGCCGTGCCCGGGTACGCGAAAGCGGTGGTCGCGTTCCTCGTGCGTCCCGAGCGTGGTGGCAGCCGCGTCATCACCGAGACCCGCATGGCGGGCACGAGCCCTGAGGCGACGCGGTCGTTGCTGCGCTATTGGCGTGTCATTCGGCTTGGGAGCGGCGCGATCCGCAGGAGTTGGCTCGCCGCGATCCGACGCCGCGCGATGCGTGCCAGCTCGGCTCGATGAGCGGCTGGCGCGGGCCTGCATCGACGTCGCCGTGCTGGCACGGCCGACAATACTGCACATTGTCATTTTCTGGTTAGCGGCCGCATGTTACCCTGCATGGCTGAGCTTCTCGCCGGTAGGCTACGAGGCCCCGATACTCCATACCTGTCACCTAACGTTCGTGTCTTGGGGAACTTGTGGCTCAGGGGAGCTTGCGGCTCAGGGGAGCTTGTGGCTCAATCACTCTGGGGAAGATATGTCCCCCATGTCCCCGCGAGTGCATCCCTCCGACTTCCACAGAAGAACGTATGCCGATGGCGGAGAAATATATGAGCGGGTATCGGTCGTCGTCCCATGGTATCGATCCACGGAGCCGTATCTTGCGTGTTGTCGGTCCCCTGCTGCTTGCCGTTGGCGCCGTGACTGTACTGGTTGGGCTGGTGGGTCATTTCGCCGGGCATCCTGATCAGTTAGCGCACCCATGGCTGATTCTCAGCAGAGTAGGCATGGTACCCGTCGTGCTTTCTCACCTGTCTAAGCATCCTACCACGGTTCTGAGCGTCGTAGGTGTGCTACTCTTCAGCATTGGAGTCATCCTTCTGACAGTACGCCGTCGCAGCCACACAGAAGGTTAGCTCATCGAAGATGACGAGCAGCGCATTCGCCGCGATGCGAATGGTCTACCTAAGTCAGTGGCCACTGTAGGGCAAGATTGACACACGATGTCCTGCCCTTCGCAATTGCCGCTCGACCTGGGTGAAAAGTCCGTGAAGCTTACCGCTAGTCGGCACGCAGTGAAGCACTCCATCGGGAGGAAGCCTGTTCGCTGCCTCTTGCCACTCTGACTTGAGCGGTAGGAGAGACGCCGGTACAAGAGCGATGTTATCCAGCCGTGCCTTCCGCGCAGCTCTGGGCGGCCTGAGAAGCCGATAGGGGAGTCGCCTCATAGACTCGTCCCCTCTATCTGTTTCTTGCCGCTGCCTCGCCCCAGATGCACGTAGATCTGCGAGGTAGTGACGGAACTGTGTCCAAGCCACTGCTGCAGTTGAAATGCTCAACTCCAAAACGGCAAGCGTCGGTCCCACAGACGGTGGTCCTGCTCGCACGGGCCAGCAGACGGAGGGGGCGGAGGAAACAGGAGGAGGAAACACTATGAAGCTTCAGGGCAACGAGCAACTTCGTCATGATCGCCGTGATCGCCAGCCCCGCGCACAGCCCCTACTGCTCTCACTTACCGACCTCAATCGCGATGCCCTCCCACTTGCCGGGGGCAAGGCCGCGAATCTGGGCGAGTTGCTTCGCGCCGGACTGCCAGTGCCTCCAGGCTTCTGCATCACCACTGTCGCCTATACCCTCGCGGCCGAGCAGGCTGGCCTTGATCCCATCCTGGCAGCGCACACTCCTCCGACTGCCAGCGACGACGAACCGTCCCTCACAGCGCTGGCTCAGAGCGCCGCTGCGTGTTTGCTGTCAGCCCCTATTTTACCAACCATCGCCGAGGAGATTGTCACAGCATACCAGGCATTAGGAGATGGAAAGCCTGTCGCCGTTGCCGTCCGTTCGTCCGCTACGGCCGAGGATCTACCAGGTGCGAGCTTCGCAGGTCAGCAGGAGACCTATCTCAACATCATCGGTGCTGAGGCCGTGCTCGATGCGGTGCGCAAATGCTGGGCCTCGCTCTGGACTGAGCGCGCAGTCACCTACCGCGACCACCTTGGCATCGATCAGCGCTCCGTGCGCCTCGCGGTTGTCGTTCAGTGTATGGTTGAGGCTGCC
>DASVOW010001096.1:0-3091 GCA_036383155.1 Ktedonobacterales bacterium | reverse complement strand
CCGAGAGCGCGCCAAGGGGACGTTTAGGCTAGCCGGGTGGTAAAGTTCGCCGCGGGAGGCGGAGGCAATTGCTATCTTATCGCTTCCCTTCCCTCATGCTTGTTTGGCCTGTCTGCCTGGGGGTGACTTGGACCTTGTGGTCGAGCAGCGACATGCGATATCTTCAGCGCGGGCTGCAATCGGGCTGAGGCATCCTGCCAACAGATGGAGGAGAGATTTTCACGTGCGTGTACGATTGGCGACCAGAGATGATCATGATGAGGTTGTTGCCCTGCTTGTGCGGGGCGGCTGGTCTCACAATCGGAAGTCGTACGCCTTTTACCTCAGGTACGCCCAGTGTGCGCCATTCGTCGTGGAGGACGGAGGTGGCGCCATTGTTGGGACTGGTGTTGCCACGCAATACGGCGTAACTGGCTGGCTTGGGCAGATACTCGTGGCTGCCGAGGCCAGAGGACAGGGCGTAGGTACCCTGATTACGCGCACGCTGATGGCGCATCTGCAGAAGCACGGTTGCCGCTCGCTCTTGCTGGCGGCGTCTGAATTCGGCCGGCCTATCTATGAGAAGCTTGGGTTTGTGGAGGATGGAACATATCACCTGCTGCAGAAAACGCGCGCTGCGGGATCCGATGTCGCGCCACCCGCACTGGCTGCGTCCAGAATTCGCCGCATCGTCGCAGATGACCTCGACGCGATTTGTGCGCTTGATGCGGTAGCGACCGGTGAAGATCGCGCTGAGCTGTTGCGTGCATTTGGGCCGGATGGCTGGGTGATCCCAGACGCGGGCGGCGGGGAGGAGCGCGTTGGAGGGTATGCGATCCGGAGCGCGTGGGGGCCGTATGGGGTCGTCGCCACGAATGCGCGCACTGCGCGACTGCTGGTCGAACACGCGAGCGCAGTAGACGGCGCCGATGATATGACGACCTGGCTTCATAGCGCCAACGTCGCGGGACGCGCCGCCTTTGAGGCTGCCGGGTACACTGACGTGCGGAGCGTGATGCGGATGGTCTACGGGCAACCTGTCGTGTGGCACCCGGAGCTCGTATGGCGTCTGTTCGCGCTAGGGATAGGGTAAGCTTTCGCGCGAGATACGTCTTTCACTGTTTGCGCAATTAGCTGAGTATTTCCCCTGAATATACGTAAAACACTTGTCCCTGAGCGGCTTATGCGCTACAATGCTCCATAGGTGATACGTTTGTTCCATTTTTGGATTCAGAGGGCGCGAGCATATCGCTTTACTGCGCCCTCGATTGTGGAGCGGGTCATGGTCGCGATAGCAGTGCCGGAACAGGGATTCCGACGGGTGATGCATTGCGACCTCGACTGCTTTTATGCGGCGGTGGAGGAGCTGGATAATCCATCGCTTGTCGGTAAGCCGGTGATTGTGGGCGGGGACCCCGACCGGCGCGGCGTGGTCAGCACGGCAAACTATATCGCACGGCGCTTCGGGGTGCATAGCGCGATGTCTGCCGCCGTTGCGCGCCGCCTCTGCCCGGATGCGATCTTCCTGCGGCCGCGCTTTGACCGTTATCATGAGCTGTCGCGCAAGGTGATGGCTATCCTCGACGACTACTTCACGGTGCGTGAGCGGGTGTCTATTGACGAGGCGTATGGCGAGTTACCGCCGGGGCTTCCCGGTTGCCGGAGGGCGGAGGAGATCGCTCGCGAGATTCGGGAGCGGGTGCGGGCGGAGCTGGGGCTGGTCATCTCAGTTGGGGTCGCGCGGAATAAGTCGCTTGCCAAGCTTGCCAGCGATCTCTCCAAGCCGGATGGATGCCTGATCGTCAGGCCGGGCTCGGAGCTGGCGTTTCTGCATCCGCTGGCGGTTGGGAAGCTGCCGGGGGTCGGTCCGCATACGCGGGAGCGGCTGGAGAAGCTGGGCATTACGACGGTGGGGCAACTCGCGAGCAGCGATATGGCTGAATTGCAGCGGCAGTTTGGCAAGCATGGCGTGTGGATGTGGCGGCTTGCCAATGCGCAGGATGAGCGGCCCGTCGTGGGAGAACATGGGCCGCCGAAAAGTGTTTCCCACGAGCGCACCTATGAGCGGGATATAGCGGATATCGAGCGCGCGGCGGAGCATGTGCGCGCGCTGGCCGGTGAGGTGGCGGCTCGCGTCGCGGAGGAGGAGATTGACGGTCGCACGGTGACGCTCAAGGTGAAGTGGTCTGATTTTCGTCAGATGACGCGGCAGTGCGCGCTGGCGGCGCCGACGCATGAGGCGGGGCCGATTACGGAGGCGGCTTTGCGCCTGCTGCGAGAGGAAGTGGAGCCACTGCTGACGCCTAACTCAGCAGCGATTCGCCTGCTGGGGGTCGGGCTGAGCGGCTTTGGTGTGGGCGGGGATGTGCCTACGTGGGGTGGTATCGTGCAGTTGCGGATGTTTGGCGAGCAGGAGACGGAGCGAAGACATGCCGCTGGATAGAGGGAGTCTCTTTCTGGTCACAGCACCGCGCTGCCCGATAGCGCTCCCATCTCAAATCCGACGTTCGCGTGCGGCCAATGACACCAGAGCTTCGCGTTATCCATGCCATGCGCAGGCGCGCCATCTGACCCGTTAGTGCAGTTGACTTCCCACAGTCGTCTGCCATCGCTTAGTCGCAGCGCTCCAACTGCGTAACCTCCGAGCATGTAATAGACCGCCTGTGGCGTGACGAAGAGGTGCTCCCCGCCGCCCTTTGTGAGGGTCGTCTGCCAGACTGGCGAAGACGACGTTGGTGAGGCGGGCATGAAGCCAAGCGCCGTACCGTCGCGTAGCGCCACGAAACCGTCTGTGCCGCCGGATAGGGTGAGTATATTTGTGTGGTCGTCCAGCTGCCACTCATAGGCTCCAGAATCCGCATTCAGCGCTAGAAGTGCGTAGTCCAGCTTCTGATCCACCCGTGCCTCTTCGATATATACGCTGGATCCCGCGTTCAGCGTCTGCTTTGGCTCGATGCCTGTTAGTTGCTGCTGCCATAGCAGCGCACCGTCAGATTCGCGAAGCTCCTGGACGAGTAGGGTGGACGTCAGCCGCATTACCATCGTCGCATAGCCCCCACCGACACTGAACTGGAAGATAGTCCGGTCGAAGTAGGTATAGGTGCACCCCGCC
>DASVOW010001095.1:0-2555 GCA_036383155.1 Ktedonobacterales bacterium | reverse complement strand
ATGCCACTGCTGGTCATCGCGGGGCGCTACGACCGCGCCCTCTACCCGCGCTATCAGCAGGAATTTGCGCGATATGCGCCACAGGCGGAGTTCGTCATGATGGAGCGCAGCGGGTGCTTCGCGCACATCGAGGAGCCGGAGACGCTGATGGGCATGCTACGAGCGTTTCTCGCGCGAGGCGCCGATGAGTGAGGCGCCAAGCAGCGATTACGCCGCCGATTGACCGAGCCAGTATGCCGCGATGTGTTCATCGCCGCCCCATCTGAATCTTGCCTGACCGCCGATATAAACCGAAGCATATGGAGAATAGATGATGAGTTCGACGCCGATAGCGACAAGAGACCGCCACAAAGGGTGGTTGCTGGCAGTGCTGCTGGCCGGGCAGTTCATGGCAAACATCGATGCGGCAGTCGTCAACGTCGCCACGCCGTCCATTCGTGCGAGCCTGCACGCTTCCGGTGGCGAGCTGGAGTTCGTGATCTCCGGTTACGTCCTCGCCTACGCGGTGCTGCTGGTCACCGGCGCACGCCTGGGCGATACCCGTGGCTATCGGCGCCTCTTCATTGCCGGGCTCGGCGTATTCACGCTTGCCTCACTGGCCTGTGGATTGGCCCCCAACGCGCTGGTGCTGATCATCGTCCGCGTCGTGCAGGGCGTTGGCGCGGCCCTGATGGTGCCCCAGACCTTGAGCGGAATCCAGCTCAACTTTAGCGGCGCTGACCGCGTACGGGCTGTGGGCTTCTATGCCGCGGCGCTCTCGGGTGGCGCAATTGCGGGACAGATCCTCGGCGGCGTGCTCATCTCAGCGAATCTCTTCGGCAGCGGCTGGCGCTCGATCTTCTTGATCAACGTGCCTATCGGTGCCGTGCTGCTGTTAGCCGCAATGCGCTACCTTCCGGCCGATCGCAGTGGCAACGTGAAGCCGCTGGATGTTCCAGGCGTAGCAACGCTGGCCTTGACGCTGCTGCTGGCCATCGTGCCGCTGGCTATTGGCCGCGATCTCGGCTGGCCGCTGTGGACGTGGGTGTGTCTGGCTGCGAGCATTCCAGCTCTGATGCTCTTCGTTGCCATGGAGCGGCGCGTCGCGCGTCGAAGTGGCTATCCTCTGGTGAACCTGACCGTTCTTGCTCGGCCGGCAGTCTCCTGGGGGCTGCTGGCCCTGGGAACAGCCAGCACCACCTACTTCGCGCTGCTCTTCACCCTCGCGTTGTATCTGCAGCAGGGTCTCGGCAAGAGCGCGCTCTACTCGGGGCTTGCGCTGGTCTCATGGGTCACCGCCTTTGGCATCTCCGGACCCCTGTTGCCGCGGCTGCATCTCTCGGCTCGCGCCTCTTCGCTGGTTGCCCCCATCGGGTATCTGGTCCTCGCCACCGCGTATCTTGGCGTCTGCACCAGTCTCGTCACCGGCTACTCCAGCGGTGCGCTGCTCTTCGTGCTGCTCGGTTTCGGTGGCTTCGGCCTGGGAACCGGGTTCGCTCCGATGGTAGCGCACGTCACATCCAGTGTGCCAGATCGCTATGCACCGGACATGAGTGGGCTGATCACCACTACGTCGCAGATCGCCGCCGCACTTGGGGTTGCGGTCTTTGGCACCGCCTACCTCAACCTGGCGCCCCACTCCGGCTCGCATACAGCTATGCACGCGTTCGCACTGGTCACCGCGGGATTTGCCCTCGCGGCGCTGCTGTCGGCGACAGCCTCCTATCTATCCAACCGTCACCGTGCACCTGCTGCCACCGGCGAGCGCCTTCACAAGGAGGTCGATAGCCGGCTGACATCGCTGAGAAGAAGCTCTTGAGCCGGTTGGCGAACGTTCCGCGGCTCAGTCTCATGGAGCGCGCCTGGCGATTCCTGAAGCAAAGATGGCGACTGGGGATGAGTCGCTCCGTGTGTGACCGAGTCGCCAAGGTATGTGCCTGGGGTGGCGAGTGATCATCAGTCTCCTGGTGCGCCGTAGCGTGGAATACGGTTGCGGGTGTCGTACGTGGCGGAAACCTGTATGCCCACGTCGAGGAGCAACGCCAGGGCGACCCAGAACCAACTCCAGCCGGTGACACCGATCCCAGAGACATAGACAAACACATAGACCAGGCAGGTAAGAGGCAGGAAGAGGACCCCAAGTACCGGCAGGAGCAGCCCGCCCTGGAACGCGCGAGTCACGAGAGGCGTCCATATCCAGACTCCGAGCAATGCGATACGAGCAAGCACAGAAATCAGGCAGCCCATGCGCGACACCTCCGTGTTGGCGCGCCCATCACCCCTTCTCATCCATGGGATCTACTCAACGCCGGACTGCGAATTTCATGTACCGCAGGAGCCTCCGACGGGTGCCGCAACTCGTCGAAGGCTCCCGATCACGCCCGTTCACGTTGTCGTAGGACGGTAGTAAGGCGCAGTAGCGACACCGTTGGTGGTATCACCCTGCTGCATGAGCCGTCATGCGGGTAGAGCCGCCCAGTAGCGTCACGTCACCCTTCAGGAAGAGCTGGCGCGCAACCAGGACGAGGAACACCACGAGCGGCACGAGAGACACGAGCGAGATAATCAGGCCCACA
>DASVOW010001094.1:0-2183 GCA_036383155.1 Ktedonobacterales bacterium | reverse complement strand
CAGGAAGGGTGAGTTTCCAGGCATATGTACGGTGCTGTTGCCACCATACTCAAGGAGATCCATCGTGGAGATCGCGATTCAGAATCTTACCAAGGTCTATCGAGGGAAAGTGCGTGCCCTGAATGGCATCGACCTGCGTGTGCAGAACGGGATGTTTGGGCTGCTGGGGCCTAATGGGGCGGGCAAGACGACGCTGATGCGGATCCTCGCCGGTATACTGCTGCCGACGAGTGGCCATCTCATAGCTGGCGGTCACGACATGGCGAGCGAGCGCGGACGCACGGCGGTCAAGCGTATCCTGGGGTATCTGCCGCAGGAGCTGGGTTTGTATCCCGATCTCTCAGCACGCGAATTCCTCGACTATATCGCGCTGCTCAAGGGGCTGGACGAGCGGCAAGCGCGGGCGCGGCGGGTGGCGGAACTACTGGAGACGGTGAGCCTGGCTGATGTCGCCAGTCGCAAGCTCAAGACTTTCTCCGGGGGTATGAAGCGGCGGGTGGGTATCGCGCAGGCGTTGCTCAACGACCCGCAACTGCTGATCGTGGATGAGCCAACGGCGGGGCTGGACCCGGAGGAGCGCATCCGCTTTCGCAATCTGCTGGCGGAACTTGGCGGCAATCGCATCGTGGTCCTTTCGACGCACATCGTGGAGGATGTGGCGCAGACGTGTCAGGAACTGGCAGTCATGCGTGCGGGGCAGATCATCTTTCGGGGCGGGATCGCGGAGCTGGTCGGGGCGGCACAGGGTAAGGTGTGGACGGTGACGACGCCAGTGGGAGGCGCGAAGCCGGGGGGCGATGTGACTGTGATTTCGACGTTGCATATGGGGTCAGCGGTGCAGTATCGCGTGGTGAGCGAGATGCTGCCTTCCACAGATGCGCAGCCCACAGCGCCGACGCTGGAAGATAGCTATGTCTGGCTGATGCGCGACTCGCGCTCACCTGTGCCGGCATAGGAGCACGTGATCGCACCTTACATGGAAGCTGGCTTGCTGTCAGTGTTTTGTGCGAGGAGGCTCCGTAGCTCGGCGTTCTCGGCGCGCATGGCGGCCAACTCGGCGCGGAGGGCGAGGATGTGATGGATACCAGCGGCGTTGACGCCTGCCTCGGCGAGGTCAGCTACCTCGGCGATCTGGGTGAGATCGTCGTCGGAGTAGCGTCGAGTGTTGCCCTCGGTACGGTTCGGGGTAAGCAAGCCACTTTCTTCCATGCGGCGGAGCTGCTGCTGGGGGATGCCGGAGAGGTCGGCGGCGACCGCAATCGAATATTTGGGCAGGCTGTGATCTTGCGTCGATTTTGCTGGTCCCGTTCGTCGTCGTGGCATACTAACCCCCTGTTTCACTGTATTGCTGCTGTGACAAGACGCCCGCCGGGAAGGCGTCGGACCTCCCAGGCGGGCGCCAGTGTGAAGAGAGAGAGACGTTTGCCGTCGTCCACGGGACCGCGCTGCAGCCCAGTCTAGTTGACTTGAGCGGGCTCGTGGGCGTTGGCTTTCTCTTCGATGTACTGTGGCGGTCGCGATGTGCCCTCGCTCTGGTGGATGCTGATGCGCTTGGGCTGGGCATGCACGGCGAGCGGAATCTCCAGGGTGAGAATGCCACGCTCGTACCGCGCCTCGACGGCGTCGCCATTGACGTCTTTCGGGAACGTGATCGAGCGGCTGAACTCACCCGCGCCAAACTCGCGCAGCAGGTAAGTGGACTTCTTTACCAGCTCCTCAGAGAACGGCTCGGGGAGCGTGACCTTCAGCGTCAAGGTGTTCTGGCGAACCGTCAGGTCGATGGCGTCGGCATTGACGCCGGGCAGCAGTATCTGGCAGAAGTACTTGCCTTCCGATTCCAGCACGTTCATCTGGCCGATCACTCCAGTGTTGACGCCGCCGAATGGGCCGAATCCCGGCCGCATGACAGCCTGCTCGAAAAGCTGATTCATCGCGTCGCGCAGGGACGTTGCCTCGCGAATAGGATCCCAACGAGAGAGTGCAGACATGTTTACCACCTCCGTACCTGTCGTTTGATCGAGAACTTGCTTCGTACTCCCAGCGGCATCTCCATTACCGCCGCTTGGAAACATCTCACGCCTAGAATGTATATCATATTGTTTAATTTGTCAATATATCTTGCATATTTCTAACACAAATATAACGTATATTGTCAGATATTGGGCGAGAGCAGAGAATATGGG
>DASVOW010001093.1:0-3745 GCA_036383155.1 Ktedonobacterales bacterium | reverse complement strand
AGCTCGATCTTCTGCGCGCGAAGAGGCGGCTCAGATCCCTGTGAACTGGTTGGGCGGCGCTGGTCTCCGGGCATGGTGTGTCTCCAATTAATGATTATCAATAATTATGGGTAACATGCGGGAGGTTGTCAAGCTTCCATTCTACATCAAGGCGGCGTTTCTATTGGGGTGATGTGGCGCCCTGAGCACCTTGAGCGCCCTCCTTCAGACTGGCTCTGGAATGGTTTGTGCGGCCCATGACCTTCTTTCTGGGGGCACAGTGCGTCGCGCTTTGGGCGGCGTCGTGGTGCCAGTCGCCATTCGACACACAGGAGGGACTGTGGCATGGGGTACATCACCGTTGGGAAGGAAAATTCGGAGTCTATCGAGCTCTACTACGAGGACCTTGGCTCGGGCATGCCTGTCGTGCTCATTCACGGCTTTCCGCTGAGTGGGGTCGCCTGGGAGAAGGAGGTCGCGGCCCTGCTGAAGGCGGGGTATCGGACCATTACCTACGACCGCCGGGGGTTTGGGGAGTCCAGTCATCCAAGCACCGGCTACGACTACGACACCTTCGCCGCCGATCTCAACACCTTGATGACACAGCTCGACTTGCGGGATGCGGTCTTGGTCGGCCACTCGATGGGTACCGGCGAAGTGACGCGCTATCTGGGCAAGTACGGGTCAGAGCGGGTGCGCAAAGCTGTCGTGGTCTCACCGATTCCGCCGTACCTGCTCAAGACGGCCGACAACCCGGAGGGTGGTGTGGACCGCGGCACGATTGACGGCTTTGTGCAGAGCATCTTGGCCGATCGGTTCGCCTACCTCACGGCGTTTTTGAACGCTTTCTACAATCTCGACGAGACGCTGGGCAAGCGCGTGAGCGAAGATGCCGTGCGTGCGAACTTCACTGTCGCCGCTGGCGCCTCCAGCGTGGGAACAGCGGCCTGTCCACCGACGTGGATCACCGACTTCCGCAACGACGTGCCTCGCATCGACGTGCCCTTGCTCATCATCCAGGGTGATGCCGACCGCATTCTGCCGTTCCCGGCGACGGGCAAGCGCCTGCATGAGGCCGTCGCGGGAAGCCAGTTGGTGGTGCTGCAAGGTGCGCCGCACGGCATTCCCTGGAGCCACGCCGACGAGATCAACCGCGCCCTGCTGGACTTCCTCCGCGCGGACCAGCCAGCGCCAGGGATGCGTACCCAGGCGCCAATGGACATGCCCGCCGGGATCGAAGCCATGGGCGGCCAGGATGCGCAGGACATGCGACCAAACCCATAGGTAGCGCCATAAAGCAACTAGGCCGGAGAAGCCGGCCGCTACATTGTGCGAGAGACGCTCGCTCACAACTACGCGCGAGGGCAAGCTTGTGGCCAGCCCTCGCGCGTAGCGTTTTGGCAGTTATGGGAAGGGTACCTGCGCGAAGGGTTTACCCGTATGCGAGAGCGAGGCGACCTGCGACCAGATGCGAACCCAGCCGAACTGGCCGTTGCCGTGATGACCAGTCTGCAAGGAGGACTTCTGTTAACCCAGACGCGCAAGTCGACGCAGCCCTTGCAGATTGCCCTGCAGGCGGCGTTCACCTGTGTCCGCTCGTTTGCATCTCAGCCTGCTGCTTCTGAGCGCGTGAGTGGAGACACGCCAGATCCTGCTCCCGAGCCGACCCACTAGCCGACGGATCCTAGCTACCCCAATGAGGGTGTGGCCTGTTTGGACCTTCCGTTCATGGTCCTTACTTACAAGCGCCATTTACGATGCCAACCCCTGCTCCCTCAGCATGCGCTGTCGCGGTTAAGGCGGGCTCTCACATTTGCTGAAGATATACTGCTGCTGCTTCCTGCTCACGTTCGTTAACTGCAAACAGTTGTTGCCTGCACACCTAGAGGGTTGACAAGGGGCAGGCTCGTCATTATACTCGATTATTAATAATCAGTAATCGTTAATTGAGTGAGGAGCGTTGGAGGGAGTGGGTGCACTCCCATGGTCGGCGCGTTGCACTGTCCCCTGGTTCGGTTCGGTTTTCAACGGAGAGAGCATGGACTCTCAAACGGCACATGCTACATCTTGGTGGCTGTGCGAAAGGAAAAACCAGTGACGGCTTTTCGATCTCTGCGGACTTTGCGGTCCAGCGTAGTGCTCGGCATGTGTCTGCTGCTCGTGCTTGCGGGCTGTGGCGGCTCGAGCACGCCCACCAATACGGCCAAGCCGTATGCAGGTACAACGATCCGGGTCTTATTTGCGACTCATCCCTGGACAGACGCGGTAAAGCCGCTGCTGGCGCAATTTCAGCAGCAAACGGGTATTACCGTCAAGATGGAGAGCTATGGTGAAACGCAGCTCTCGCAGAAACTGACAGTGGAGTTTGTCAGCGGCAGCTCGGACGTGGACGTGTTTATGAACCGTCCGCTGCAAGATGGCCAACTCTTTGTGAAGAATGGCTGGTATACCGATCTCAAGCCGTATGTGAACGATCCTACGAAGACGCCTGCTGATTACGATTTCAACGATTTCAGCGCTAAAGCGATCTCCACTACGACGATCAAGGGTGTGTTAACCGCGATCCCCGTGGTGGTGGAGCATGAGGTGCTCTACTATCGGAAAGACTTGCTGCAGAAGGCGGGTCTGCAGGTTCCGAAGACGCTGGATGAGCTACAGAAGGATGCGGCCCTCTTGAACGCACCTGGGGACCACTACGGGTTTGTCGCGCGTGGTATGCAGGCGGCGGCAGTGACGCAGTTCTCCAGCTTCCTCTATAGTGAGGGTGGTGACTGGTTCGATCCGGCGACGAAGAAAGCGACATTGACCACGCCTCAGGCGATCGCGGCTTTCAAGCTCTATGGCAAGTTGCTGCATGACAGCGGCCCACCGGGAACGTTGAATATGAACTGGCCGCAAGCGGTTGCGCTGTTTGCCCAGGGCAAGGCGGCGATGTATACGGATGCCGACTCGATCTACAACAGTGTGCTCGACCCGAGCAAATCGCGTGTCGCGGCACAGACGGGCATTGCTCCGTTCCCCGCAGGCCCGAGTGGGTCGGTTCCCTATTCCGTGGTTCCGTGGTCGCTTTCCATGAGCGCAACAGCGCCACATAAGGGCGCGGCCTGGGAATTTATCAAGTGGGTGACCAACAAGGCGAACACGCTCACCATTCAAGGCGGCTCGGCGGTGCCTTCAGCGCGCACGGCTGTCTACAAGGATCCGGCGGGTACTGCCAAGTTCCCGGCAGACTATGTGGCGACCGCTCAGGCCGAGGCGAACGGACGACCGTTTGATCGCCCCTATATCGTCCAGGTGGTCCAGGCTCGTGATATCATTGGCACGGTGATTGTCGCCGCCATTCAGGGGCAGGATGTGGAAGCGGCTGCCCAAAAGGCGAATACACAATTCCAGGCGCTTTTAGATAAAGAGCCGTAAGCAACACGCAGGGGTATCGGTGGGAAGTGGTTCCCTCCAGATACCCCTGCTCAGTTTGTTGGTTGGCTGGGCGTTTTTTGTTGCGCGGGCGATTGGCTTGCCCGCGCATATCAGCATTATTCAGCATTATGGGAAAGGCGTGAGTGGTGTCATCATGCGTGAGGCACAACAGCGTAGTATGCAGCAACGCAAGCGCCAGGCAATGACGCCGGGAATGCAGCGCACTGGGCACGCCACCGCGCAACAGAGCGGCTTTCTCGAGCGGCATGCGCAATGGGTTTTGCCGTTTCCAGCGGTGGCATTCATCGTCGTCATGATGGTCTTCCCTATCCTGTATACAGTCAAGAAC